>JAAYLJ010000163.1 GCA_012521935.1 Campylobacteraceae bacterium
TCATTGAAGGAACACCATAAACAATCACTTGCCCAGATTGTCCACCAGAAGCAAAAGCATAATACTCATCATGCACTCCACTTGGATTGTAAACCTTAAGTGCTGAAATGGCATCTTCCTCACTAAGGCCTCTTTCTTTCATTACCCTTTCAAATTCACTTTTTGCATGAGAAAAAGTAGAAATTAAAATGATTGTAAAAACTGTTAAAAATAGTTTAATTGCCCCTCTCATCTCCCCCTCCTTTAAATTTTAAAAACTTTTGCTCTCTTCATAAAGAGCCTCTAACTCATCCTTGCTTAAGCTTTCAACAATTTCCATGTGTAGCTCATCTTCTAATCCCTTAAAATAAACATCTCTTTCAAGGTTTTTCACTGAAGGCCCAACTGAGCCCTCTCCTTGCGCCCCATGACAAGATGAACATCTAGTTTTGTAAATTGTACTTACTTTTACTAAGGCAGAAGTAGGGATATTTCTCTCTAGTTTTTTCACTTCACTAACACTTTTGTCTTCCTCTTTTTTCTCCTCTTTAACTTCAGCTTGTTTTTCAATGGTTATTGCTTCCATCTCTTTTTTAATACTTAATCCATTTATGTCTGAGTGGAGTAAAAAGTAAAAAAGATACCCAAAAAATAAAGATGAAACCAAAGTAGCTACCCAACCAAATTTAATCCTATATTTACCAAAAGTTTTTTGCTTAAAAAATAGCGCTAAGGCTGAGAGTGCAGAGATGATTAAAAGTAACCAAAACCCATTTTCAGGATAGGAAACAGTGGTAAATTGTGCTACCCTCCCCTCCCCAATGACAACTGGCATAAAGGGTTTTATAGTGATGGCTCCATCTACTAAATCATGCCCAAAAAGATATAGCCAGTAAACATAAATGATTAAAAATGCAAAAGGAGTAACTATTGGCGCTACCATTACCCAATCAAGGATTTTTTTCTCATGCATAAGAAAAAGAAACATAAAAGCAGACATGCCAACTAAAAGATATGGTACAAGAGATCTTTCAAATTTAGCACCCTCGTCCATTGGCTTCATGCCTATGTAGTGGTTGATTGTATCCATCTCATGCACCTCTCCACTAAGTCCATCCATATGGATAAAAACTGGCAATCCTTGAGGAAAAGCTTCTATGGGGTAATTTGGAGCAAAAAGAGAAAATCTCCACACTGGAACTGATATAGCTCCTATTTCATGATAGTTTTCAATTCGTTTTCTTAAATCATTTGCTTGATCTTTAGACACACTTAAATTTGAGTATCTATCTTGTGAATAAAAATTCCAAACCTTATATGTTGCTTCAGGAAACTCTGGAATTAAAGAGAGTTTTTGCATGGACTTAATCTCATCTTGAATATTATGAAAATAGACTGCTGGCACTGTAAAATAGTATGTTAATAGAGCAAATGCTAAAAAAGCAAAGATCTTATATGATAAAAATTTTTTATACATAACATTAGTCCTTCAAATAGTTTAGATTTTTATTCTATCAAAGTAAAGAGAAAAAACTCTTAAAAAATATTGCAAAAAAACTATTTTAACTTGCACAAAGAGTAATAAACCTATAATGTCCTACTTGCACTGCAAGTTGCTAGGAGTGCTCGTTTGAGCTGAGAGAGGTTTTTGCCTCGATCCTTAAAACCTGATCTGGATAATGCCAGCGTAGGAAAGCAATCTTCTTACAATTCCCATTTTCTCAAATCAGGCACTGCTCCAAATAAAATCTTAGGAGGAACAATGTCTTACACAACGCAGATGGATGCCGCAAGAAAAGGTATCTTAACACCACAAATGGAAAATGTTTTAAAGCATGAACCAGTCACAAAAGAGACTCTTTTTGAAAAAATAGCTAGTGGAAAAATTGCCATTCCAGCAAATAAAAATCATAAAAACCTTTTAGGTGTAGGAATTGGTGAGGGTTTAAAAACAAAGGTAAATGTAAATTTAGGAGTATCAGAAGATTCATTTGATCAAGAGCTTGAACTAGAAAAAGCTAGACTTAGCATTGAATACAAGGCTGATGCCATCATGGATTTAAGCACATATGGCGACACAAGAGGATTTAGAAAAAGATTGATTGAACTCTCCCCTCTCATGATTGGCACAGTTCCTATGTATGACGCAGTTGCAAAACTGGGTAAAAAGGTTGAGAAACTAAGTGTAGATAGTTTATTTGAAGTGGTTGAGTCTCACTGCAAGGATGGGGTTGATTTTTTGACAATTCATGCAGGACTTACAAGAGTTGCAGCTGAAGTTTATGAAAAAAACCCAAGACTTACTCACATTGTAAGTAGAGGTGGATCTATTTTATACAGATGGATGAGGGCAAATGATAAAGAGAATCCTTTTTATGAGCATTATGATAGGCTTTTGGAAATTTGCCAAAAGCATGATGTGACTCTTAGTTTGGGTGATGGCTTAAGGCCTGGGAGTTTAAAAGATGCAACCGACGCGCCGCAAATCCAAGAGTTAATCTTTTTAGGAGAGCTTACTAAAAGAGCATGGGAACAGAGTGTTCAAGTAATGATAGAAGGCCCTGGGCATGTTCCTATAAATGAGATAGAGGCAAATGTTCTTTTGGAAAAAAAGCTTTGCCATGGGGCGCCATTTTATGTTTTAGGGCCTTTGGTTAGTGATATTGCTCCTGGATATGATCATATAACTGCTGCCATAGGTGGGGCGGTTGCAGCAAGTGCGGGGGCTGATTTTTTATGTTATGTAACTCCAGCTGAGCATTTAAGATTGCCAGATTTAAATGATGTAAAAGAGGGGCTCATTGCTTCAAGGATTGCAGCTCATGCAGGAGATATTGCAAAAGGGCTTGAAGGGGCCATAGAAAAAGATCATAAAATGAGTGGCTTTAGAGGAAGGCTTGATTGGATGGGGATGTTTAATTCATGTATTGACCCAGTTAAAGCTAGAGAGTACCGCTCTTCTTCAATGCCCATTGATGGAAATGTTTGTACGATGTGCGGGGATCTTTGCCCTATTAAAAATTTAACCCAAAATTAACTTTTTTAAGTCTTCCCTTGATACAATTATTGAAAAACAGGGGGAGACTAAATCACTGCTAGAGAGTTTTATTTAACGCTGCCTCACTTATCACCAGAGAGTTTTGTGGAGTACTACTCAGTTTTTGAAGGCTTCACACCCCCTTTAAAAGATGTAAATTTACCAATTTTAGAGGCCATTAAGAAATTCATACTATCAAACAAAAATAAGCTTAAAGAAGAGATAGAAAAAAATTTAAGCAACGAAGCAATTTCAATGCTTCATAGGCTAGCAATAGGCGATAGAAGGATATATTCAGCTTTAAAAAATGAACAACTCTCTCAAACTGAGGGTAGAGAAGTCTATAAAGAGTTGTTTGATAAAAAACTAATCATTTTAGAAGAATCAAGAGAGGTTTTACCTCCTAAAAATCCAAGATTTAAACAAAAAAAACATTTAAGAAGGTATCAAGTTCAAGATAAATTGCATTTTTCAAATCAATTTCATAGATTTTGGTTTGCATTTTTTTCATCAAATCTTGATCCTAGTTTAGCCATGCAAAGAGTAGAAAAATATTTAGAAACGCATGTTAGTTTAGCTTACGAACAGTTAAGTCTTGAGTTTTTAGCGCTTTATCTTAATGAGCCTGATGTTGCCTTGCAAGGAAGCTACTGGGATAGAAAGCATGAAATTGATATTTTAGTAACGCTAAAAGATGGAAGAGTAATTGCTGGAGAGTGCAAATGGAAAAGTCGCAGAGTTTGTAAAAATATTTTGACAATTTTACAAAACAAGGCTCAATACGCTGGTTTAAAAGTTGACTGTTTTGTTCTTTTTTCTAAAAATGGCTTTAGCAAAGAGCTTTTAAGACTTAAAAGCGATAGTGTTTGGCTATTTGATATATCATATTTTGAAAGGTTTCTTTATGATTGATGAGAGTCTGCTTAGTTCGTTAAATAGTAGTGAAAAAGAGGCTTTTAAAAAAGGTTTGCAAAACCTAATTGATCAAACTTATTTAGTAGAAAAAGAGTATAAAAAACTAAATGAATCATATATTGCTTTAGAGGCTTTTTTAAGACAAATCATCGAAACTTTGCCAGACGCGCTGTGGGTTTTAGAAGATGGGGGAAATCTTTTTTTGCAAAATAGCGAAGCTTTAGAGATTAGCTCCTTACTACCTAAGATGGATTTGACAAAAAATAGTAATGAAATTGAGCACAATGATGCAACCTATTTAGTAAAAACAGTTAAAAAAGGCGATAAAACCATCATTTTAGCAACTGATATAACTGGAGAAAAACGAAAAGAGAGATTAGCTTCCATGGGACAAGTAGCGGCTCATCTTTCACATGAAATTAGAAACCCCATAGGTTCCATCTCTTTACTTGTTTCATCTTTATATAAAAGGGTTGATACTAGCTCAAAACCACTTGTTTTGGAGATGAAAAAAGCCATTTGGAGAGTTGAGAGGATAATTAAGGCGACTTTGCTTTTTTCAAAAGGAATCCAGCCACAATTTAATAGTTTTTTCTTAAATGAGCTAGCAAATGAGTGTGAACTAGCCTTGCATAATTACTCTTACACTAAGGCAATTACTTTTTCATTGGAGCTACCAAAAGTATCCATAAAAGGCGACAAAGATCTTTTAGTTTTAGTATTTCAAAACCTTCTTTTTAATGCTATTGATGCCATTGAAGAGAGTGAACTTGAAGATGGAAACATAAGTTTTAAGTACTCATTAGCAAATAATTTTCACTTAATTGATGTAATAGATAGTGGAAAAGAGATTTTAAATGAAAGCGTACTGTTTGAGCCTTTTAAGACTACAAAAACTAAGGGTAATGGTCTAGGACTAGCTCTTTCATTGCAAATAGTAGAGGCTCATGGAGGTAAAATTGAGCTTTTAAAAGAGCCTAAAGGTTTTAGAGTTTTAATTCCTTGAAATTTTAAACTCTTTAAGATAAACTAATTTAATTTACAAGAGCAAGGAGAGAGGGTGTCTAGTATTATCGTTGCAACTGATTTATCTAAAAAAAGTGTAGAAATTGTTAAGCAAGCATCTATTTTAGCTAAGGATTTAGGCGCTAATTTACACTTAGTGCATGTCATCAAAGAGGTAGCTTTCTCAATATTTAACAATCAAAATGATTTTAAAGAGGAAGTTTTTTCTATATTAAAAGATCTTTTTCCAAAAATTGAGGATAAGTTTTTACATGTAGAGGTTGGTAGGGTTGATGAAGTTGTATCAAACCTTGCAAAAAAAATTGAAGCAAAACTGGTTATTTTAGGTAATTGTGGTGAAGGGGATGAGCTTAAGAGTCCTTTTGTTGGACGAGATACCAAAGCTTTGGTTAGAAAACTTATAACTCCAGCATTAATTGTTAAAAACATTGGAAGCATAAATGTAGAAAAGATTTTGATTCCAACAGATTTTAGCGAACAATCAAAATGGCACATAAAAGCAATTAGTTTGCTTTTTCCAAAAGCAAAAATTATCTTAACTCATATATATAATTTAAAAAATATTTCAAACTTAAATCTTTACAAGATTGACTCACAAAAGCTTAATGCGCTTAAAGAAGATGAGTTAAAAAGAGTTAAAACAGTAGCTGATTTTTTCTTAAAAAGTTTAGATTCTAAAGTAGATTTAGCCCTAGAAGAAGGAAAATTAACAGCTTCAACCATCTCTAAAATTGCTTTAAAAAATGGTGCAAAAACAGTAGCAATACACACAACAGAAGGGATTAGTCTGTTTGCTTTTGATCTTTTACTTGAAACAGATAATAACCTTTTAATTTCAGCTATTTAGCTAAGCTATTTTCATAAGTTTGTGCAAAAGAGTTTGAAACATAAAAATTTGTTTTTAAAACTATATCTTGGAGCTTAGAGTTGATTCGCAAAATTAACTCTCTATCTCCTTGATGATTTTTGGCTAAAGCATACAAACTCTCTAAAATCTCAGTTTGATTTGAATGAGATATGGTAATTTCTATTGGTTTTGATTCAACTTTTCTTTTTAAAGTATTGATTTTCTCGCCATTTACCTCTTCTAAACTCATAATTTTTAAAGTTCTAATCCTAACAAATTGATCATCTTTATTTATGGCTACTTTAAAGGCTAAAGGCTCTTCAATTGACATTCCCTCAAGTCTTTCTAAATCTTTTTCAAAAACTGTTACCTCTAAGTTTCCATGTAAATCCATTAAATCTACAATCCCAAATCTATTTCCTCTTCTACTAAATCTTGTAGTAATCTCTTCTACTTTTCCCACCACTACTGCCTCAGAACCATCATCTAACTCATCAAATTCTGAAGATAGTGTATAGTTTAATCCCTCCATTTGACTCTTAAAATCATCCAAAGGATGTCCAGATATATAAAATCCTATGCTCTCTTTTTCTAAAGTTAAAAGGTGTTTTAACTCATACTCTTTTAAAGAATCTATCTCCACTTCCATAAAAGTCATCTCTGCATTTTCGCCAAAGAGTGAGTTTGTTGCCATTTTTTTAGCTTGAGCAACCTTGTGAGCTATGTCAACTATGATTTCAACTTGATCAAACAAAGCTCTTCTTGAATATCCAAAACAATCAAATGAACCAGATTTAATCAAAGCTTCTAAAACTTTTTTGTTTACTCTTTGCGTATCAACTCTTGAGATAAAATCACTCAAACTCTCAAAAGGCTTCTCTTCTCTAGCTTCAATGATGGATCTAATCGCCCCATGCCCAACACCCTTAACCGCTCCAAGCCCAAAGATGATTGCATCTTTTCCATCCTCTGTTTTCCCACCTCTAAACTCTATGCTAGAGTGTAAAACTGATGGTGGAAGTAACTCTATGCCAAGCCTTTTAACTTCATCAATATACTTTACAACCTTGTCGGTATTGTACTGCTCGCTTGTTAAAAGTGCTGCCATAAATTCTTGGGGATAAAATGTTTTAAGCCAAGCTGTTTGGTAGGTTATGAGGGCGTAAGCTGCGGAGTGCGACTTGTTAAACCCATATCCAGCAAACTTTACAATCAAATCAAAAAGCTCACCAGCTTTCTTACCATCTAAGGATTTTTCCATAGCCCCTTTTACAAATTGACTCTTAAGTTCATCAAGCTCCTCTTTAATCTTTTTACCCATAGCGCGCCTAACAATATCAGCTGCGCCTAAACTAAAACCACCAATAGTTTGAACTATCTGCATAACTTGTTCTTGATATACAATAACCCCATAAGTAGGCTTTAGTATAGTTTCAAGTTCAGGAAAAAGATACTCAATTTCTGCTCTTCCATGTTTTCTTTCAATGAAATCATTAAGCATTCCTGATTCCATTGGGCCAGGTCTATAAAGCGCTAAAACAGCTATGACATCCTCAAAATTTGTAGGTTTTAATTTTGCATTTAACTGCTGCATTCCAGAAGACTCTATCTGAAACAATCCACTTGTATATCCACTTTGGATAGTCTCATAAACTTTGGGCTCTTCTAAACTCACCTCTGCCCAATCTATCTTTTTATTAAATCTTTGTTCAACCAATTTAACCGCATCATCAATGACAGTTAGGGTTTTTAAACCTAAAAAGTCAAACTTTATTAAACCCACATCTTCTAAAAACTTTAGTGAATATTGAGTTACTAAGTGCTCCTCATTTGAAGGTTTATAAAGTGGGGTTTTATTCCACAACTCCTCATTTGAGATAACAACTCCTGCTGCGTGCATTCCTGCATTTCTATTTAATCCCTCTAAAGCTAGTGCAAACTTCCAAACCCTTTTTGCCTCTTGATTACTCTCAATTAACTCTCTTAATTTTGGCTCTTTTTGAAAAGCTCCTGGTTTGAAATCTTTTTCTCCCTCTTTGCCTCTACCATTTAGCGTGATTCCAAGCTCATCTGGAATGAGCTTTGCCATGGCATCAGCCCTAGCATATGGGACGCCTAAAACTCTTGCAACATCTCTAATAACGCCTTTTGCAAGCATTTTACCAAAGGTGATAACTTGCGCAACATTAAATCTTCCATACTTTTCTATCACATAATTTATGATTTCAGCACGCCTATTTTGACAAAAATCAACATCAATATCAGGCATGCTAACTCTCTCAGGATTTAAAAATCTTTCAAAAAGAAGGTTATAAGGCATTGGATCAATGTCAGTTATCTCCAAAGCGTAAGCAACCAAACTTCCAGCAGCTGATCCTCTTCCTGGCCCCACTGGTATGCCTCTATTTTTTGCCTCTTTAATAAAATCCCAAACTATTAGCATGTATCCTGGAAATTTCATAGAGTTTATTATCTTGATTTCACTATTTAATCTATCCCAATATTTTGGATGATCCTCTTTTGGCATATGAATAAGTCTTTTTTATAACCCTTTTTTACACTCATGGGCAAATAAAATCTTATCATTTTCCAAACTATACTCAAGCTGAGGCTCTTTTAACTCTAAGCCATCTTTTTTAGAATACTCTAGTGTAAATTTAAAGTTTGGAGGA
>JAAYLJ010000164.1 GCA_012521935.1 Campylobacteraceae bacterium
AAAAAAGTGATTTAACTTATGATGTAAATTTTAATCATGTAAAAAGCGCGATGCTAGAGAGTGGTTTTAAAGAGATTGAGTTTAAATCTCAAATGAGCGCATTGGTTGATTTTGGCATAAATGAACTATTAGATCTTTTTAGGCAAAATGTAGATGAAAAAGTTTATAAAAACGAACTAGAGAAGGTAAAAAGATTAATTTTGCCTACATATTTTGGAGAAAGATTTAAAATGGTATCATCGTGGAAGAGGAGCTGAAAATGGAAGTTTATGTAAATGGTAAAAATATAAAAACAAAATCAAGTACAATTTTAAAACTTTTAAATGAACTTGGTATCAAGAGTAAAGTTATGGCAACTGCTTTAAATACACAAATTGTGAAAAAAGAAGAGTGGAAAACAAAGGAGATAAAAGAGGGAGATGAGATTGAATTTTTAGAGTTTGTTGGCGGAGGCTAAGCAGTTTTTATCATAACTGCTGCTACTGCAAATCCTCCATCATGCGAAATGCTCAAAGATGTTTTTTCTATCTTGAATCTATTTTTCACATCTTCCTTAAAACTAAGTTCTGGCGCACCTTTTGGACTTTTTTTAATCATTATGTCATGAAAACTACACTCTTTTCCTATGCCAGTTCCAAGGGCTTTTGCCGCAGCTTCTTTTGCCGCCCAAAGCCCTGCCATACTTTCGCTACTTTTAGCTAAAATGATCTCATCTTCATTTAAAAATCTTAAAAGCGCATTTTCCCCAAATCTATTATAAAATTTTTCTACTCTTTTAATGGATATTAAATCTATTCCAATCATCACTGCACAACAAAATCTGTAAAAAAGATATTTTTAATATGTCCATCAGCTAAAGCTTCATTTATTTTTGCAACAATCTCATCTTTTAGCCTATCTTTTCCCTTTAGCGTGCTTATCTCTTCATAAGTTTTAGCAGAGAGTGTTCTAATTATGATGTCTCTAACTAAAGATCTTTTTATATCTATCTCATTTGCTAATTTAGCGCTATTTAATTCAAGATCTAAGGTAACTTTTAAGTACCTACTACCACTTTCACTTAAAAGATTTACAATGAATTGCTCCATTGGATAAACAGGTCCAATTGATAGCATGTTTGTTGATCTTGCAATTGGAGCATTGGAGTTTTGTGTAGCGGAAACTTCATCTGATGAATTGTCTGAACTAAGCATAAAAAATGCAGCTAATCCACCACCAATTAATAATAAAGCCAGTAAGGCTATGATGACTACTAATACTAAATTACCACCGCTTTTTTTTGTACCCTTCTCTTTTTCTTCTTCAGCCATATTTTTTCCTCTTTAAAAAATTATCGCAAACAATCTAAAATTTTAACCAAACTTAGATTAAAATCACTCTAATCTCACATCCAATCAATTATTTTTGACACTTCATCTATAATAAAATATTTTATATCATTAGGCCCATCTGTGGGCTTAGATGGAACAATAGCTTTGGTAAATTTTTGAGTTTTTGCCTCTTTTAATCTAGTATCTAAGCTAAAAACTTCTCTAACATCTCCAATTAAACTAACCTCGCCTAAAAAAACCGTATCTTTACTAATAGGCCTATTTCTAAAACTGCTTATTATGGCAGCTACAACCGCTAAATCGGCCGTAGTTTCAGTTACTTTAATCCCACCAGCGATATTAATGTAAACATCATACTCATTAAATGGTAAATCTAATTTTCTCTCAAGCAAAGCTAAAAGCATAGTAAGTCTATTTAATTCATATCCAGTAGCGCTTCGCTTTGGGTTTGGAAAAGAGCTTTGACTAACTAAGGCTTGTACTTCTAAAACAAGGGGTCTTGAGCCTTCCATTACCACTGTAATAGCTGAGCCTGATTGAGCCTTTCCTCTAGTAAAAAACTTTTTAGAGACTTCATTTGCACTAATTAAGCCAGTTTTTGTCATCTCAAATATGCCAATCTCACTTGTAGAGCCAAATCTATTTTTAAAACCTCTTAAAAGCCTCAACTCCCTACTGCTATCCCCCTCAAAATACAAAACAACATCTACCATATGTTCAAGTATTCTAGGCCCAGCAATCGAGCCCTCTTTTGTAATGTGCCCAATGATAAAGATGGGAATCTCTTCATCTTTTCCATATCTCATCAATTCAAATGTAATCTCTCTAACTTGCGATACGCTTCCAGGCGCGGCAGAGAGTTTTTCACTATATAGAGTTTGAATAGAATCAACCACCAAAAGATCATACTTTTCTAAATGTAAAATTTTTAAAATCTCTTCAAGATTAATTTCAGTCAATAAAAAAAGATTTTCACTACTTGAGCCTAATCTTTGGGCTCTTAACTTAATTTGACTAGCTGACTCTTCACCGCTTATATATAAAACTTTTTTTCCATCTTGAGCTAAATTACCAGCTATTTTTAATAAAAGTGTAGATTTTCCAACTCCTGGGCTTCCGCCTATTAAAGTTAAGCTTCCAGGTACTATTCCTCCACCTAAAACTAAGTCTAACTCACTATTTTTAGAGCTAAATCTTTTAATATTTTCAATTTTAATTTCAGTTATAGGTAGTGGTTTTTTAACTGATTTTATAGATTTAGTTTCATTTAAAACTGAAATTTGCGTCTCATTTAACTCTATGAAACTATCCCAACTATCGCAACTTGGGCATTTTCCTATCCATTTAGAGCTTTGAAAACCACAAGCTTGACACTCAAAAAGAGACTTTTTTTTAGCCATTTTCTACTTCAGGAAAAATCGCTTGAATGATGCCACCAACAAACTCTTTAGGCTCAAATGGTATCAAATCATCCTCTTTTTCCCCCACTCCAACATATAATATAGGAAGTTTTAAAGCTTTAACGATGCCAAAAAGAGCCCCACCTTTAGCTGTTCCATCTAGCTTAGTTATGATTATTGCATCAATTCCTACAAGCTCATGAAAAGATTTTGCTTGAGATACCGCACTATTTCCTTGCGTTCCATCTATGATGAGTAGCTTTCTGTGAGGAGAGTTAGCATGGGCTTTATCGCAACTTCTTTTTATCTTATTTAATTCATGTATTAAATTGGTTTGATTTTGCAACCTTCCAGCAGTATCTATGATGACTCTATCAATTAGTTTTGCTTTGGCTGAGAAGATTGTATCGTAAGCAACAGCGGAAGGATCATGCCCTTGTTTTGTATAGACTATTGGAACAGAGATTTTTTGCGCCCATCTTTTAAGCTGCTCAATTGCAGCTGCTCTAAAAGTATCTGCTGCTCCAAGTATTACAGTAAAACCCTCTTTTTTATATAGTTTTGCAAGTTTAGCAATGGTAGTTGTTTTGCCAGCTCCATTTACTCCTAAAACCAGCTCAACATAAGGCTTTTCTAACTCATTTTCTTTTGGAACTTCATATTCAAAAAAAGCATTTAAAACTTTTTCTAAACTCTCTTTTGAAACATATTTGCCTGATGGCAAAGATTCAAATATCTCTTCAATGATTTCATAATCCACATCTGCTTCAAGTAAAGCCTCTTCTAACTCATCTTTATCAACTTCCCCATCTTTCCCTCTAGCTGTGGATTTGATGGCTTCAAAAGTTTTTGAAAATCCTTTTTTTAAAAAAGATAGCATTAAAGTTGCCTTGAAATGTCAGCTTCTAGCATCTCTTCTGGCACTATACCGTTGTAGTGTTTTAAATATTTTCCATCTTTATCATAAAGAACCATGTATGGTATGGTTTGAACCCCGCCAAGCAGTTCTGAGAATTTGAAATTTGCCATTCCGTGAGTGATGGTGTAGTTTATATTATAAAACTCTTTAAAAGAGAGCAGAGTTTCTACATCTTTATCTTCTAGCGCTACACTTAAAATCAGTAAATCATCTCTATATTTCTCTTGTAAAGAGTTCAAATGTGGGATTTCAGCTTTGCAAGGAGGACACCATGTGGCAAAAAAGTTAAGTAAAATAACTCTATTGTTTTGGTTTGAAAATTTAACTCCATCTTTCTCTTTAACGATAGAAATTTTCTCATCATCTAAAGTAGTTAAAACTAGATCATCACTCTTTTTTCTATCTTTAGTACTCTTTTTCTCAACCTTAGCTTCAGAAGCTTTATTCTCATCTGAAAAAGAGGTTTTACCCTCATCCGTACATCCAAAAAAGATGAACATAGATAAAGCTACTAGCAAAAATATTTTTCTTCTCATGCGCAAGCCTTGTATATAGTTTGATTTTATTGATAGAATAAGAAGATATTCTATTAAAAAATAGCTTAAGAAGAGAATAAAGGAAAAGGGTGAGTAAAAAAGAGATTTTTCGTCAAAAATCTTCTAAAAAACTAGCTTTAGTTAAGAGTAGAAAGATAACTAAAGATTATAAAGTCTTATCAAGACTCTTAAAAAGCCTTAGAGGTATTAAAAACAAAACAATCCTTTTATACATGCCCTTAGAAAATGAAGTCGATATTAAAAAAATATTTCGCCACTTAAGACAACACAATAGAATATTGTTACCATTTATGGAAGGTGTCAGTTTTAAAGTGGTAAAATTGAGGTTGCCTATGCATGAAAAAAAATATTCGATTTTAGAGCCATATAATTCATGGGCGTTTTATCCTAAGATCGATATAGCGATAGTTCCAGTCATCGGGGTAGATGGAGCTTTGCGCCGTATAGGATTTGGCAAAGGGATGTATGATAGATTTTTTTCATCTCTAAAATATAAGCCATATGTTATTTTTGTACAAAGAGATAGATGTTTTACTAACTCACAAATTGGAAATTCTTTTGATCTGCAAGCAGATGAATATATTACCCCAAATGATTTTATAAAACGAAGAGGAAAAAATGGTATTAGAACTTTCTATAGCAGGAGGGGCAGCCCTAATAGGCGGTGCAGCAAGCTATCTTGTTGCTAAAAAGATAAATGATGCAAATTATAATATTTTCCTAGAGCAAGCCAAGGCTAAGGCAAAAGCGATTGAACATGAGGCTGAAATGACTCTTAAAAATGCCAATATTTCAGTTCAAGAAGCTGAAATTGAGGCTAGAAAAAAGTATGAAGATAAACTTACTGCTTTAACTAAAGAGCACACTACCAAAATGGTAGAACTTGAAAAGCAAGAGATGCTTTTAACCGAAGAAGCAAGGCAGGCAAAAAGTGAGTCTGAAGAGGCTAAAAAGTTAAAAAGCGAAGCAAAACTCCTTTATGAAGAGGGTGAGAGCTTAAGGGATGAGTATAGTTCTAAAGTTCAAGAGGCACTAAATGTGCTAGAGCGATCAGCTGGACTTACTGAAGATGAAGCAAAAGATATAATCTTAAAAAAAGTGGAAGAAAAATCTCGCGCAGATATAGCTCATATCGTTAGAAAGCATGAAGAGATGGCTAAACAAGAGTCTAAAAAAAGAGTTAACTACATTTTAGCTCAAGCCACCTCTAGGTATGCAGGTGATTTTGCTGCTGAGAGACTGATAAATGTTGTAAACATTAAAGATGATGAGTTAAAAGGCAGGATCATTGGAAAAGAGGGTAGAAACATTAAAGCTCTTGAGATGCTCTTAGGTGTTGATATCATCATAGATGACACTCCAAACGCCATCATTTTAAGCAGTTTTAATCTATATAGAAGAGCAATTGCAACTAAAGTTATTGAGCTTTTAGTGGAAGATGGAAGAATCCAGCCAGCTAGAATTGAAGAGATTTATGAAAAAGTTGTAGAAGAGTTTGAACAAACTGTACTTGAAGAGGGCGAAAATATCGTTATAGATTTAGGACTAACTAGAGTTCATCCAGAACTTATCAAGCTTATTGGAAGGCTTAAATATAGAGCAAGCTATGGTCAAAACGCTCTTGGACACTCACTTGAAGTTGCGCACCTAGCAGGGATAATTGCCGCAGAAACAGGTGGAGATGAACAGCTTGCAAAAAGGGCTGGTATTTTACATGATATTGGCAAAGCTTTAACTCACGAATATGCAGGAAGTCATGTTGATTTAGGCGCGGAAGTTTGTAAAAGATATAAAGAGCACCCAGTTGTTATTAATGCAATTTATGCTCACCATGGACACGAGGAAGCAACATCAGTTGAAGCTGCCGCAGTTTGTGCCGCAGATACTCTCTCAGCCGCTAGACCAGGGGCTAGAAGAGAAGTTTTAGAAAGCTTCTTAAAGCGCGTTCAAGATATTGAAGAAATTGCAAAAAGCAAAGAAGGTATAAAACAAGCATATGCGATAAATGCAGGAAGAGAAATCAGAGTTATAGCAAACGCTAAATTAGTTAATGATGATGAAGCCGTTCTTTTAGCTAAAGAGATATCTGGGGAGATTGAAGAGAAAGTTCAATACCCAGGTGAGATTAAAGTAAATGTTATTAGAGAAACAAGAGCTGTAAATTATGCTAAGTAAGAGTTTTTAAACTTTTACTTGAAAGAGTATTGTGCAAGATAAAATTACGATCCAAGGGCTATTTAAAGAGGTTTTAAAGTTTAAAAAAGAGTTTATTACCGCAAATTTGATAGCCCTTTTAGCTGTATTTATAAGCACTCCCATACCGCTACTTATGCCACTTTTAGTAGATGAAGTACTGCTTCAAAAACCAGGCAAACTTATTTTATTTATTGGTTTTTTTACTAAAGAACTTGAGCCAATTGGCTATATTTTAATCACACTTTTTATTGCAGTAGTGCTTAGGAGCATATTTTATGTATTAAACTACTTTCAGATTAAGTTTTTTACTACCATCTCTAAAAACATAACTTTTCAAATTAGAAAAAAAGCGTTAGAGCACCTAAAGAGTGTCTCAATGAAAGGGTTTGAGCTTTTTGGCTCTTCTAGCGCAAATTCACTTTTGGTGATAGATGTTGAAACTATCGATACTTTTTTAAGTACAACCATTAGTAAGGTTATAATTTCAATCTTAACTTTAATTGGCGTTGGGGTAGTTTTACTTTTTATCCATTGGCAATTAGCGCTTTTCATCTTGTTTTTTAATCCATTTGTAGTTGCCCTAACAACTAAAATTGCTAAAAAAGTTGCAAAATTAAAAAAAGAGCAAAATAGATCATTTGAAATTTTTCAAACATCTTTAGGGGAAACTTTAGATCTTTTTGCGCAAATTAGAGTTTCAAATCATGAAAAAAACTTTATAAATGAAGCCATAGATAAGGCTAAAAAGGTTAAAGACGACTCCATTGCTTTTGGCTACAAAAGCGAAGCAGCAAATAGATTTTCATTTCTAGCTTTTCTGATAGGTTTTGAGATTTTTAGAGCCGCTTCTATCATTGCCGTGGCATATTCTAACTTAACTATTGGTTTAATGATGGCTATATTTAGCTATTTGTGGGTAATGATGTCGCCAGTTCAAGAGTTATTAAACATTCAATATGCCCTACATAGCGCGAATGTTGCTATAGAAAGAGTAAATAAAATCTTTTTACTACCTATTGAGCCAAAATATCCCCATTTAAAAAATCCTTTTTCATCAAAAACATCAGTTAAGATAGAGAATTTAACTTTTGCATATGAAGATGAAATAAATGTTTTAAATAGCGTCTCATTAGAGATTAAAGGTGGCAAAAAGGTTGCTTTAGTGGGAGCTAGTGGGAGTGGAAAAAGCACTCTTGCTCAAATTTTAGTTGGACTTTATCCAATTACCAAAG
>JAAYLJ010000165.1 GCA_012521935.1 Campylobacteraceae bacterium
GCTAGAACTGAAGATCCTGTAAGGCAAGCTTTAGTCTCCATGACACAAACTTTTATAGATACAATAATTGTTTGTACAATGACAGCTTTGATTATCTTGATTTCACCTTTTTGGCAAGAGGGAATAAGTGCTGGAAGTTTAACTTTGCTTAGTTTTGAACATCATTTAGGTGGAGTTGGAACACTCATAGTTAGCCTTGCTACAGTTCTTTTTGCCTACTCAACCATTCTTGGTTGGAGCTATTATGGCGAGAAAGCTTTTGAGTTTTTACTAGGAACTAAATGGGTTAAGGTTTATAGAGTTTTATTTGTGGCAGGAGTTATGGTTGGGGCGATGATGCAACTAAATTTTGTTTGGAATTTTTCGGATATGATGAATGGACTTATGGCAATTCCTAACTTGATAGCACTTTTAATTTTGTCAAATATAGTTAAAAATGAGACAGATAGATTTTTCAAAAAGAGCGCTTAATAGATGATAAGATATGTTTTTCCAATTTTAGCAACAAGCACAATGATTCTTATTAATTACTATACTTATAGCCGTTTTTTGAAAAAGGTTGAATTTTTTATAAACTTTAAAGTAGGGTTAAAGTGGGCGATAGTTTTAATTACAGTTTTAGAAATTGTATTTTTTATAGCCTTAAAATCAAACAGTTTAAACCCTAAGATATTTTACTTCATAGCAGCTCTTATTGGCGTCTCTTTTATGCTTTTTATCATAACTTTAATCTATGATTTTTTTCAACTATCAATTTTAAAATTTGATCACTCAAGAAGAGTTGCCCTAAAGATTTTCTTAGATGCAACCATGGTGATCTTAGCTTTTTCATATATTTTTAAAGGTTTTGTTGACGGAGTAAAAAAGCCAAAAATAAAAAAAGAGATAGTAAAAATTTCAAACCTAAATGAACCTCTTAATATAGTCCAAATATCTGATGTGCACATTGGAAAAACTATCACAAAAGAGTTTTTGCAAGAAATTGTAAATTCTATAAATGAATTAAAAGCGGATATAGTGGCAATTACTGGGGATTTAATAGACATTGATGCTCAAAAAATCAAAGATGAACTTGATCCTTTAAAAGATATTGAAAATAAATATGGCACATATTTTGTTCCTGGGAACCATGAGTATTTTCATGGGGTTGATGGTATTATTGAGCATTTGGGTAAATTAAATGTCAAAACATTAGGAAATGAAAACTTACAAGTAGGCGGAGTTAATTTAGTGGGCGTTTATGATCTTTTGGCAACTAGAATGGGGCATGAAAAAAAGCCTAATTTAAAAGCTGCGCTAAAGGGAGTTGATAGAAATTTACCTACCATTTTATTAACCCATCAGCCTAAATTTGCAAATTTTGTAAACGGTAAAGATAAGATAGATTTAATTCTTAGCGGACACACTCACGCTGGACAAATCTTTCCATTTGGGTATTTGATTTTACTAGATCAACCCTATCTTTATGGGCTATATAATCATAATGAAAACACGCAAATTTATGTAAGTAGCGGGACAGGATATTGGGGGCCACCCATTAGATTTAAAGCGCCATCTGAAATTGTAAAAATAGAGTTAAGGAGAGCTTAATGAGAAGATTAACACCACTGCTTTCAAGGCTGTTTGGCTCATTTGCCGCAAAAAAGTTTCCAAAACCAATTCAAAGTTTTATCAATAGTTCTTATGTTTTTTTCCTCAAAGTGGATTTAAAAGAGTTTAAAAAACCTTCAAAATATGAGAGTTTAAATGCTCTTTTTACAAGAGCCCTAGAGCGTCCTAGAGAGCTTGAGGGGGGAATTGAAGATTTGATTTCACCATGCGATAGTGAAGTGATTATCTCAAATAAGATAAAAAAAGAGACAATACTACAAATAAAAGGGATGGAGTATAGAGTAGATGAACTTTTAAGTGATTTTACAACCTTAAAAAGATTAAGTTTGCTACAAAATGGACAATATATTAATCTATACCTATCACCTAAAGATTACCATAGATACCATGCACCTTGCAGGATGAAAATCTTAGAGGCTCACTATATACCTGGAGTTTTATACCCTGTAAATAAAAAATGGTTAAATAAAAAAGAGTCTCTTTTTCCACTAAATGAAAGAGTCGTGCTTTATTGTAAAAATGCTTTTGAGAGCTATTTTTATATGGTTTTTATAGGAGCTTTAAATGTGGGAAAGATGAGCTTTAATTTTGATGAGAGAATAAAAACAAATCCTAAAAACAAAGTGGCAAGTTACTACACTTATAAAGATATTTGGGTGGAAAAAGGAGATGAGCTTGGCATGTTTGAGATGGGCTCAACCATAGTTTTACTCCTAGAAAAAGGTGGATTTTCTGTTGATTTAAAAGATGGCCAAAAAATCTCATTTGGACAAATAGTTGGAAAAGGCTTAAAAAGTGATTGAAAAGATTTTAAAACTTGCTAAAGAGTGCAAACTTTTATATGTAGAAGATGATAAAGATACGATGGCAAACATGAGAGAATTGTTTAGCTCCATCTTTCCAAAACTCTACACAGCAAGTAATGGTAAGGAAGGGTTGGAAGCTTTTAAAAAAGATGATATTGATTTGATAATTACCGATATAAACATGCCAATAATGAATGGAATCGAAATGATTAAGGCAATAAGAAGTGTAAATTCCCAAATCCCAATCATAGTAACTTCAGCGTATAGTGACAAAGAGTACCTTCTAGAGTCTATATTTTTAGGGGTTGATAGATATGTTAATAAACCCTTAGATGAAGAGGTTTTTTATAGGAATTTACATTCAGTTTTACTCTCAATAAATAGACAAAAAGAGGCTAAAGAGTATGAAAAACTAAAGGTTCTCTCTCAAATAAATGAAGCCTCTTTGAGTATGCTAAAAGAGACGGTTGATATATATCCATCTCCCACATTTGTTTTTAAAGAAGATGAAAGCTTAGAGTTTATAAATAGTGCTGCTAGTGATCTTTTTAGTAAAGATAGTTTAAAGGGGTTAAAAACTATTGAAAATTTAAATGATTTCATCTTAGAAAGAAAAGGGTTTATCTCTTCATTTAAGAGTGTAGGCAAAGAAGATAATCTTAAAGTTGTTTTTAAACTCTTAAATTCAGTCAAGATTTTTCTAGTAAGCAGTTCAAAAATAGACTCTTCATCAGGAGAGCTTCATGTCATTAGCTTAAGTGACATAACTAGGCTTGAATATGAGAAGCAAAAGAGCCAAAACTTATCAAGCTATCTACATGACATATTAAGATCTCTAAGAAGAGAAGATAGCAAAAAAAGCACTCAAAAAAGCTATGAAAACATTAGATTAACAGCAATGCACAAGGAAGATAAAGAGAGTGCTAAAGAGTATATTCAAAGCTTGAGTTTTGAAATAAAAGAGGAGTTAGATGAGTTAGGAGATATTGAAAAAGAGTTAAAAGATGGTTTAATGGAACTTGAGGAAGATTTTAATTTAGTTGCATTAAACGCCATATCAACCTCCTTTTCAAAATATGCAAAAACCATATCTTCTTTAATAGACTTTGAAGATGTTGGGTATAGTTTAGAAAATTTAGCACAATTTTTAAGCTCACTCACCTCCACTAGCTTCAATCAAGATAAAATGCTCATACTTTTACAATCAATTTTAGAAGATTTAATCCAGTGGAGAGAGATGATTTTTGTAAAAGAGGAGGCAAATGATATTCATTATCTTGATGCTTCACTACTTAGTTCATGCTTGCAAATTAGAGCTGATTTTGGAGGAGAGAGCGCGGATGGCGGGGATGAGTTAGAGTTTTTTTAACTACAACCTCTTAAAGAGGTTGTAGTATATAAGATGGTGGAGTTTAAACAAAAATAAATACTCCAATTAAGATAGGAATTAAATAGATAGCTCCAAAGATAGCGCCTAAAGCCCACCATCTTGCTTGAGATATATATCCAGCTCCATACCAAAGAGGAGAAGGGCCTGTTGCATAAGGAGTTAATATACCCATAACGCCCAAACTACCAGCTAATAGTATGGAAAAATTTAAGACTTGATGAGCAGGTATGAAAGCCGTAATTATTACCATAAAAAGTGGAACTAAAGCCGTAACATGAGCCGTTGTGCTAGCAAAAAAGTAGTGAAGTACATAAAAAAATAGAAGTAAAGCAAGCATAAGGGATGTTGTGTTTAGATTAGAAAGAAGTGCTTCAGAGTTGCTTCCTATAAAATCAAGAATTCCAACTTTTTTAAGACCATCTGCAAGAGCAACTAAGGTTGCAAACCAAATGAGTATGTTAAACGCAGCTTTTTCGCTAAGCAAATCATCCCAAGAGATTATCCCTGTTAAAGCCATGATTGAAACTATACAAATAGCAACAGTTGTTGCATTTACACCAAGAGCACTTCCAAAAATCCATAACAATAGAGCAAGAAGCGCTAAAAGTCCCATCAAACACTCTTTAAAAGTAATCTTACCTAGCTTCTCAAGCTCTTGTGCCGCCCAAAGAGGAGCTTCTGGAGAGGTTTTTTGTGTTGGTGGGTAGATTACATAAGTAAGCCAAGGGGTAAGTAAGAAAAGAGGCAACATAAGTGGAACCATAATCTTTGCCCACTCTATCCAAGCGATAGTTTGACCAGTTTCTTTAGCGATGAGATCAATCGCAAGTAGGTTTGGCGCTAAAGCTGTTATGAACATTGAGCTTGTAACGCAAGTTGAAGCTATCGCAACCCAAGAGATGAAAGCACCTATTTTTCGTGGATCTTTATCTGGGTAAGAGTTAAAAATTTGAGGGATATTTATGGCAACAGGATATATAGTTCCTCCGCTTCTAGCGGTATTTGATGGCATAAATGGAGATAAAATTAAATCTGATACAGCTACAGCATATCCAAGTCCTAAAGTGCTTTTTCCCATAAACTTAACCATAATTAATGAAATTCTTCTACCAAGGCCTGTTTTTTTGTAGCCTAAAGCAAACATAAAAGCTGCAAAAATTAGCCATATAACGCTATTAGAAAAACCACTTAATGCCCAAGAGATGCTAACCTTTGGATTCCCAACAAGGCCTAAAACAGCAACTAAAGAGACGCCAGAAAAACCAATAAGAGCAGCAGGTATTGGCTCTAATATAAGCCCTACAACAACTGCTAGAAAGATAGCTAAGAAATGCCAAGCATTGTCTGTTAAACCAGCAGGAGCTGGAATAAACCACAAAACAAGCGCTACAAGCACGATAGCTAGTAGTTTTTTATTCTTAAGCGACATACAAGCCTCCTTTTAAAAGTTAAAGTAATTATAATATATAAAATTGATTTTTTTATTTAAAATAAATTTAAATTAAGTAGTTTTAATGAGAAAATAAGAAAAAATCTAAGTTTTTAATATTTTAATGAGTGTAAAATATAATTAAAATTTTTATATAAATTTTATTAAAAAAGAAGTATTACTTAGAGC
>JAAYLJ010000166.1 GCA_012521935.1 Campylobacteraceae bacterium
GGCATAATTGAAAAAATAAAAAATAAAGTTTACCGTTTTAGACAGAGTGAACTTTTAGGAAAGGTTGAAAAATGAGATTTTTGGTTTTAGCTTTTGTATTGATTTTTAGTTCTAGTTTGTTTGCTCAAACTGCAACAATTAAGACAAATCAAGGTGATATTGTAATTGAACTTTACTCAGAAATTGCGCCAAAAGCTGTAGAAAATTTTACAAAACTAGCAAATGATGGTTACTATGATGGAGTGATATTTCATAGAGTTATAAAAAACTTTATGATTCAAGGTGGAGATCCAACTGGTACAGGAAGAGGTGGTGAATCCATTTGGGGGAAGCCTTTTAAAGATGAATTTAAACCAAATGTTACCTTTGATAGAGCGGGACTTTTAGCCATGGCAAATGCTGGGCCAAATACAAATGGAAGTCAATTTT
The DNA here is from genome assembly GCA_012521935.1 of Campylobacteraceae bacterium. Lineage (GTDB taxonomy): Bacteria > Campylobacterota > Campylobacteria > Campylobacterales > Campylobacteraceae > JAAYLJ01. Next base: position 430 of record JAAYLJ010000166.1, read on the forward strand.
TCATAACCACAGTTGCCACACCATGGCTAAATGGCAGACATACAATTTTTGGAGAAGTGATTGAGGGGATGGATATTGTTAAAAAGATTGAAAGGGTTGAAGTTGGTGCTATGGACAAGCCAGCAAGCCCTCAAACCATACTATCAATCATTATTGAGTAGTTAAAAAAGGGAGAAGATGAAAAAGATTGAGGCAATTATCAAACCTTTTAAGTTAGATGAGGTTAAAGATGCTCTTTCATCCATCGAAGTTGCAGGGATGACTGTTAGTGAAGTAAGAGGTTATGGAAGACAAAGAGGGCATAGTGAAGCTTATGCTAAAAGTGGATTTGGGGTAGATTTTTTACCTAAAATAAAAATAGAGATAGTTTTAAAAAATTCAGATGTAAATAGGGCAGTTGAAGCGATACTTGAATCTGCTAAAACAGGTAAAATTGGTGATGGTAAAATCTTTATTACAAATATAGAAGAGACTATAAGAATTAGAACAAATGAAAGAGGAGAAGAGGCTATCTAGCCTCTTTTTCATACAGAAATTTGATGTTTAAAGTTTCCATGTAAATTACAGCGAGCAATAGAGCTTAAAGTTTTCACACCCTCAAGATTTACTCTAGCAGCAAGGTAGCCTCTAGAGACTGTTGGCTCCAAATCTACAATGCCAACTCTTTTATCATCAGCAAAGAGCTCAACCTCGTAAATCCAATGTTTATCTTCACTTGGGTGAATTATATTGCTTTGGCCTACTGTTACCTCCACCAATGAAAATCCAGCAGCATCTTTTGCAGAAACTGAAATTTCAGGAGTATGTTTTAACTCATGATCTGTTGGGTTGTTTGGGTCTTTAAAACCATAATCATTTTTATTGATGATAAGCTTTTCATCATACGCACTAGCAGCAGTAACAGCTAATGAAGCAGCAGCCAAAACCTTGATAGCATCTCTTCTTTCCATATTTTCTCCTTAAAAGTAGTGACAAAATCGTAACAACTTAATGCTTAAAATGAGGTAATTAATAAATTCTGATAACTAATAAAAATTATTATATTTTTATATAATATATAGGTTTGATATAATTATAAAACTTCTTTAAAGGCATAGTAATGAGTATAGAGATAAATTCCCCACTTGATATGCATCTTCATTTAAGACAAGATAAGATGCTAAAAGTAGTTGCTCCCTTAAGTGCAAAATATTTTGCTGGTGGGCTCATCATGCCAAATTTAATCCCCCCAATAACCTCTTTGGAAATGGTAAAAGAGTATAAAAAAGAGATTTTAGAAAGTATTGATGAAGAGTTTGTGCCATATATGACGCTTTTTTTCAAAGATAGTTATGATGAAGAGTTTTTAAAAAGCATTAAAGATGAAGTATTAGCCATCAAGCTTTACCCCTCAGGCATTACAACCAACTCTGAGGGTGGGGCAAACTTGCAAGATTTAACTTCACTCTACCCAGTACTAAAGTTAATGAGTGAGCTTCAAATCCCACTTTGTGTGCATGGAGAGAGTGAGGGTTTTGTGATGGATAGAGAGAAAGAGTTTGTGGAAGTTTATGAAAACTTAGCTAAAACCTTTCCAAAATTAAAAATTATTATGGAACACATAACCACTAAAAATAGCGTAGAACTACTTGATAAGTTTGAAAATTTATATGCCACCATAACTTTGCACCATCTTTTAATTACGCTTGATGATGTAGCTGGTGGATTTTTAAAACCTCATCTTTTTTGCAAACCCATAGCTAAAAGACCAGAAGATAGAGCCGCTTTGCTTGAAGTTGCCCTAAAGGCTCATCCTAAAGTTATGTTTGGCTCAGACTCTGCGCCTCATCCACTTCATGCAAAAGAGTCTTGCGGATGCGCTGCTGGGGTTTTTACTGCTCCAATCGCACTTCAAGCTTTGGCTCAGCTTTTTGAAAAAAAGGGCTATTTGGAGAATTTGGAGAGTTTTGTAAGCTTAAATGCTCAAAAAATCTACAATATAACTCCCATTGAAAAAAGAATCAAACTAATAAAAAAAGAGTTTAAAGTTCCAGAAAAATATGGAGATGTAGTCCCAATGTTTGCTGGTAAAACTCTATCTTGGAGCATTAGTGAAGAGTAATCTTTTAGTCTTAGAAGATGATGAGCTTTTAGCTGAAACTTTGAAAGATTTTTTAGAAACTATAGAGTTTAAAGTGGATATTTTTAAAAGCGCAGAAGATGCGCTTGAGGCTTGCTATGAGAAAAATTATGATCTTTATCTTTTAGATATAAATCTACCAAAGATGAGCGGGTTTGACTTTTTGAAAATGCTAAGAGAGGGAGATGATGAAACTCCAGCCATCTACATAACTTCTGCAAATGATACCATTTCGCTAAAAAAAGGTTTTGGAGCTGGCGCGGATGATTATATAAAAAAACCATTTGATCTTGAAGAGTTGGAGTGTAGAATTAAAGCTTTATTAAATAGAGTTTATCACTTAAAAGATAAAATCATCATAGATAAAAGCTTTGAGTTAGACTTGCGACAAAAACTTTTAAAAAAAGATGGAAAGCCGTGTCCATTAAATTTTAAAGATTTTAAACTTTTATCTTTATTTATGGAAAATAGAGGAAGTATAGTTACTAAAGAGATGATTTCTAAAAAACTTTGGAATCCTAGCCAGGAGATAAGTGAAAATGCCATTAGAGTCTATGTGACTAATTTAAAAAATATATTTGGTAAAGAGTCCATAGAAAATATTCGTGGAATTGGATATAAGTTTGTCAAATAGAATATTTTTTACCTTTTTAATAGTTTTTTTAACCTTCATAGCAATATTTTGGCTATGCCACTACATTTTTTCACTACTAGATTTTAAATATGCTATATCATTTTCAATTTTACTTATAGCTATTTCAAGTTATTTTTTATCTACATACCTTTTAACTCCTTCCATTTCAACAAATAGTTCACTTGATAAGCTAATAAAAGATACTCTTCATGAATTAAATGCTCCACTTGCAACCATAAAAGCTAACACGCAACTTTTAAAACAAAAACCTCAAAATGATTTAGATTTAAAAAGGCTTTTGCGAATTGAAAAGTCTTGTGAAAATCTATATGAGCTTTATGAGCAGGTGGAATATTTCATAAAAAAAGAGATTTATTTAATTGATGAGGAGCTTTTTGACGCAGCTATTATTGTAAAAAATGCGATAGCTAAATCTCAAGAGCTTCAAGGCGATATTTTGTTAAAAAGTGAACTTGATAGCTTATTGGTCTATGCAGATAAAAGAGGTTTTGAACAGGTGGTTATGAACCTTTTAAGCAATGCGTATAAGTATAATTTTAAAAATGGAAGTGTAAATATTGTGCTAAAAGATGAGTGCTTGGTGGTTGAAGATAGCGGGATAGGAATGGATGAACACACTACGCTTCGTATTTTTGATAGATACTACCAAAATGATCCAAAAAAAGATGGCTTTGGAATAGGGCTTCATAAAGTAAGAGAATTTTGTGAAAAATATGGGATTTTCATAGGCATTAGCTCAAAGATAAATAGAGGAACAAAGGTGAGCTTAAAGCTCTCAGGCATATCTTTTAATAATAAAAAAATGCGCTATAATGATAAGTTTAAGGAGAGAGTAAAATGAGACTATTGCAAGAAGAAGCCACTAATCTTTTAGAGAGCAAAAAGAGTGATTTTTTAAAAAAAGCATTTGAATTTATCTCATCACATAGCGTGGATGAAGATCTTTTTGAGAGATCCATATTAGAATATTATGAGAGTTTATATAAACAAATTATCCCCTCATCTACAAATCTACTTAAATCTTTAGGTGAAAAAAGTTTTTTAAAAGAGAATATTTTAATAAAACTTGGATGGTATCTTGCAACAAGCTTTAAAAATGAAGAGTGGGTGGGAGATTTTATCTTTTCATGGGAAGAGTTAATTCTTGAAAAAGCGGATAAAAATAGATCTACAAAGCCAACTTTATCCATATTTAAAGAGTGTGATGAGAGCTTCTTAAAAGATGATTCATTGTTAAGATCTTTCGTATCAATGAAGGTTAAAGGCGCATTTGTAACATTTTTAAACTTATATAAAGGTGTTCACATAAAAAATAGTGGAGAAGTTTTAAGAGTAGATGAGGATAGTGTCACTTTCTCCATCGACTCACTGCAAGAAGCTGCAATTAGAAATGACAATCAAGCTTATATCCTTCAAAATAGTGTTTTAGAAAAACCTTTAAAGGCTGATATTTGCTATGCAAAAAGCAAACCTGGTGAAATATCACTTAGAAATTTTGTATATCTTATTGATATGCCAGCAAGCTTAAGAGAATCAGCAAGAGTTCATCCTAGAGTTGCAACTCCTGTAACTTTAAAAGATAAAAAGAGTTCTTTAGCAATTAATGGGATTTTGTTTGATATTTCAACAGGTGGGCTTGGAGTGTTAAGTAGAGATAGCGCAAATATAACTGCTGGCTCTGTAGTAGAAGTTTCATTTGAATTAAAAGATGAAGGAGAAAAGATTCAAATTATGGGTGAGGTGATAAATTTGGTAGAGCATAAAGAGGCTTTTAGGTTTTCAATCAAATTTTTACCATCCAATGTGTCAATGCAAGAAGCCATAAACACTCATGTAAGAGCTAGAGAAAAAGAGACTATAAAAGAGTTAAAAGAGCAGTTTGTAGAGCTATTTTAACCCTACATACCGCCTTGCTTTTTCATTTTTAATTCAACTCTATGTCCTACATAAGAGAGTATCGCAGTTATAATAAAATACATCCCTGCAATTATCAACCAAGTTTCAAACGGAGAAAAAGTATTTGCAACTATCTCTCTACCAACTTTTGTTAAGTCTGTTATGGATATTACAGAAACTAATGAAGAGTCTTTAACTAAAGCTATCATCTCTCCAACTAAGGTAGGAAGAGCTCTTTTTAGCGCTTGAGGCATGATGATAAACATCATTGTATGAGGATAGTTCATTCCTAAAGATTTGGCCGCTTCATACTGCCCCTTATCTATTGACTGAATAGCTCCTCTTAAAACCTCAGCTATATACCCACCAAAAAATATCCCAAGACTCATAGCCCCAGCTAAAAATCTATCAAGTTCAAAAATAGTTGCGATTATAAAATAGAAGATAAAGATTTGTACAAGTAGAGGCGTCCCCCTAATAACTGTTACATACACAGTTCCAATATCATTTAAAAATTGATAACTAGACATTCTCATAAAGGCTATTATGGTGCCTATAAAAAGTGCGATAACAGCTGCAAAGATTGAAATTTTTAAAGTTACGCTAAGCCCCTCAAGTAGTGGGCCAGCAGCTAAACTTGAGCTTGATGCAAGCTGATCAAATTCAAAAACAGCTTCTCCATCTTCAACCTTTGGTTTAACTTTATTACTCAATTCTATTTTATAAATCTCTCCACTATTTCCCTCTAAAACAAGCTCTTTTTCACCTAGTAGCACAACACCATCAAAAGGCGCATCTTTAATTTCAACTTTTTCATATAGGAAATATTTTGGCACACTTGTCCATTTCCAAATATAGTTCATATTTGAAGCAGCATTAAAAAAGCCATATCCAACAAGCAAGAAGAACA
>JAAYLJ010000167.1 GCA_012521935.1 Campylobacteraceae bacterium
AAAAGAGCAATCATCTCATCAACTGATTCAAATGAAGAAGAGGTAATAAATACCATACATTTAACACAAGAGCATAAAATGTTTGATGATAGCGATATTTTAAGCATTGATGATTATGTAAAATATATAGTTTTAAATTTTCAAAGCAAATTTCCAGACACAGAGTTATCTAAAAAGTTGGGAATTAGCAGAAAAAGCTTATGGGAGCGAAGAAAAAAGTATGGAATTGAAAAGAAAAAATAGAGAACTTCACATTGATAAAGAGGCTTTATCTACCTTAGCGCTTGCCAAAGAGGGGATTTTAGGCAAAGTTAATAAACTAATGAATAAAGCTGAGGCACAAAAGGTAAATGAGAGTGGTTTTTACAAAGGATCTCCAATGCCTTTTTCTTTCATTATGGCGCCAAGTGGAAAGAGAAATCAAGAGATTATCCTTTCAGCAAAAGCGGGTGAAACACTTGATTTAGTGGTAGGAAAAGAGAAAAAAGGGGAGCTTTTTTTTGAAGATGCTTTTGAAATAGATAAAGAAAGAAGGGTTAGAAACATTTTAGGAACTTATGATCCAAGTGACCCTGAAACTAAAGTACTCTTAAAAAGACTCGGAGATTACGCTGTTAGTGGAGAATTTGAACTTGATTTTAATGATGTGAAAAATGCTAAAGAAAAGATCAATAATGCAAGAGATGCCATAGGAGCTAAAAAAGTTACAGCTCTTATGATGGCAGCAAGGCCTTTTCATAGGGCTCATGAAAGGCTTTTAAGAATGGCTTTGGATAAGGCTGATTTATTAGTTATATTTCTTTTAAAGCCTCATAAAACTGATGGATTTTCTTATGATTTAAGATATAAATGTTTAGATTATTTTATAAATAATTATCTACCCAAAAATAGAGTCATAATAATCCCATTTGAAAATACTTACATATTTGCAGGGCATAATAACTCTGTTTTAGAGAGTATTGCAGCGTATAATTTTGGGTGTAACAAGCTTGTCATTGGGCAAAATCATAGTGTAATTGGTATGTTTTATGATCAAAATCAACCAAAATCCAATTTAGATAGATATAAAAAAGAACTTCCGCTAGAGATAGTTATTCTTTCTGAATTTGTATATTGCAACTCATGTAAAACATTAGTTAGCACAAAAACTTGTCCTCATGGACAACATAAACATATAAGATACCACTCCAATTCCCTAAAAGCACTTCTTGAAGAGGGGATTTTGCCCCCTGCGGTGTTAATGAGAAAAGAGATTTCAGCTATTATTTTAAGCGAACTTTTTCCAAATAGATTTGCCAATGTAGAGCATATTTATGATGATATTTTCCCAAATGCTGGCCTTTTAGAAGATCATGATGAGAAAGATTTTTATCTTGAGCTTATGAATCTTTATCAAACAACTTCATTAACTTAAGGTTTTAAATGAGAGAGATATTTTTAACATTTTTCTATGTAGGCAAAGCTCCTTTTGCACCTGGATCTTTTGGCTCATTTGCTGGATTGGTAGTTGCGTATCTGATACTTCTTTATTTTCCACTTGAGACTCTATTTTTACTATCTATTTTAACTGCAATTTTGGGAGTAAAAGCTATCGATGTTTATGAGGCAAATGGTGGGGTACATGATGATAAATCCATAGTCATAGATGAAGTAGTTGGGATTTGGATAGCAATCTCTTTAGCTTTTGGAATAACTGAGATAGATCCATCTTACTCATGGATAATTTGGATTTGTAGTTTCATCTTTTTTAGAGTTTTTGATATTTGGAAACCATCTATCATTGGGAGAATTGATAGAAATGTAAAGGGTGGACTTGGAGTCATGGGGGATGATGTGGTAGCATCAATATTTGCTGCAATCTCTTCTGCGATTGCTTATGGGGTAGTACTTAAGTTTTTGTAAGAAAACCCCTCAAACTCCCCTATCTCATCTAAAAAGCTAGTCTTATCTTCATTGGAGATGAGAATCTCCCATCTAGCTCCGCCTTCATCAAAACTTTTGTTTAAAATCTCTATCTCTTTTCCATTTAACAAATACTCCACTCTTTGAAGAATGGGGTAGGATGAAAAGAATAAAAACCTCTCTTTTACCACAAAAGGTACAAGCTCTGCCTCATTTATAACGCCATTTGTTGCCGCGCTGTAAGCTCTAACAAGACCTCCTGTTCCAAGCTTAATTCCCCCAAAATATCTAACAATTAAAACTGCAATATTTACTAAATTTGCCCCTCTTAATGCTTGCAAAGCTGGCGGCCCAGAAGTTCCTTTTGGCTCTCCATCATCGCTAGAGTATTCTAAAATCTGCCCACCCTTCTCTTCTCTTTTTGCCCAAACAATGTGCCTTGCCTTTGGATGAGTTTTTCTTAGCTCCTCTTGCAACTCTTTAAAATTTTCAATTGGAGTTAAGAATGCGTGAAATATTGATTTTTTAATCTCAATTGAGTTTTGATAGCTATTTTTTACTGTTTGCATTTTATGAGTTTACCAAATTTGCCCTTTTATAAAGAGTATAAAACAACTTTAATTGTTTCTTGGATAAAATGCAAGCCAAAGGATGGTTATGATTCAAAAATGTCTATTTCCAGCAGCGGGGTATGGAACAAGATTTTTACCCGCTACAAAAGCACTACCAAAAGAGATGCTCCCAATACTTACAAAACCACTTATTCATTATGGAGTTGAAGAGGCGCTAGAAGCCAAAATGGACACTATGGCTTTCATTACGGGCAGAGGCAAGCGCGCACTTGAGGATTATTTTGACATTAGTTATGAGCTTGAACATCAAATTGAGGGCTCATCTAAAGAGTCTTTGCTTGATGAGATTAGAGAGCTTATGGAAAAATGCACATTTACCTATGCTAGACAAAATAAAATGCTTGGACTTGGAGATGCGATACTAAAAGGAAAACCTCTTGTTGGAGATGAGCCTTTTGGGGTGATTTTGGCAGATGATCTTTGTTTAAATGAAGATGGTTTTGGCGTAATGAAGCAGATGGCTAGAGTTTATGAAAAATATAGATGCCCCATTATAGCCGTGATGGAAGTACCAAAAGATGAAGTGTCAAAGTATGGGATCATTGAAGGGGATGTGATAAATAGTGATTTAATCTCCATATCAAATATGATAGAAAAACCTCAGCCAAATGAAGTTTCATCAAATCTTGCGATAATTGGAAGGTATATATTAACTCCTGATATTTTTGACATTATAGAAAATACAAAACCAGGTAAAAATGGAGAGGTTCAGATAACTGATGCCCTTTTAACTCAATCTAAAAATAGCATGGTTTTAGCCTATAAATTTAAAGGTTTAAGGTTTGATTGTGGAAGCATTGATGGGTATGTAGAAGCGACAAACTACATGTACAAAAAAAAGTTTGAAAATGTTTAAAAATACTCTTTTTTTCAAACCAGTTGATAAAGAGTTAATTTACGAATATATAAGTAGGCTAAATAGTGAAATAAAGAGTAAAGAGATAGGGTATTATGAGCTTCCTCATAGTGAAGAGGGGACTATTTTAAAGGCAAAAGAGTTAAAAGATAGTTTTAGGGATTTGGAAAATATAGTAGTTTTAGGTACTGGTGGTTCATCTTTGGGCACTAAAGCTATTAAGAGTTTGCTACTAGATAAAGATGATAAAAACTTAATTTTTTTAGAAAACCTAGATCCAATCGCAACGGAAAGAAAACTTGCAAACTTAAACTTTGAAAAAAGTATATTTTTAATTATCTCTAAATCTGGCACAACAGTTGAGACAATTTCACTTCTTAAAGTTTTGCTACAAAGATTTAATTTAAGTGCGGATAGCAAAGAGTTTCAAGAGCGCTTTATTGTCATTACAGATAAAAACTCTCCCCTAGATAGCTTTGCTAACAAATTTAACTTAAAAAGTTTCTACATTCCGCACAATGTTGGAGGTAGATTTTCAGTATTTAGCGCTGCTGGTTTAGTTCCTCTTACTTTAGCTGGGATCGATAGTAAAGGGTTGCTTGAGGGGGCAAAAGAGTCTTTTGTATTTTTTCAAAATGAAGAGTTTGAAACCATAATGCAAAAAGCTTTTAGATATGCCATCCATAAGCAAGCTTCCATAAATGTTCTTTTTTCTTATGGAGATATTTTTGCTGACTTTAATGATTGGTATGTACAACTTTGGGCTGAATCTTTAGGTAAAAAAGATGGATACTCTAGGCTTGGATTAACTCCCATTGCACTCATTGGCTCAACCGATCAACACTCATTTTTGCAACTTTTAATGGAAGGACCAAAAGATAAAACTGTAACTTTTTTAAAAATCTTAAATTGGGACAATGAAATGAGTGTCCCTAAAATATCATTAGATTTTTTAAAAGAGTGTGACTTTTGCAATGAGTTAAAACTAGAATCTCTCCTAAATACGCAGTGTAGCGCCACTATGCAAAGTATTATTCAAGAAGGGATTACGACTGATCTTATCGAACTTGATAAACTAGATGCTTGGCATATTGGCTTTTTGATGTATTATTATGAGTTACTAACTTCAACTTGTGGGCTGATGCTTGGCATAAATACTTATGATCAGCCAGGAGTTGAGGTTGGAAAAAGAATTTTAAAAAGCATTTTAAAGGTGAAAAAATGAGAAATATTATCTTAAGTATATCTTTACTCTACCTGTTTACTGGGTGTGCTACAAATAATCTAACCATTAGTCAAAACACAATAGAACTAAACTCTTGCACCATAAAGGGAAGCTTTGAAAAGAGTTTTACAAAAAAAGAGGGAGTTACGCTTAGGGTTATAAAAGATGTATATAAAAGTGGTGAAAAAGAGTTTTTAGTGCACGAAAAAGGGAAGCTAGATGAGGAGTGGATATTTGTAACAGGGCCTGTTAGTGCAATTGGCGCTGGGTTTGATTTTGCTTACTATAACTATAGATCTCTTGATGATTTTCATGATTACATAGAGGGAATCACAAGAGATAATGAGCATATATTTATGATTTCACAAAGCTATTTTCAAGGATTTTCTATCATCTATTCAAATAATCCAAACCTAATAACCCCAATTGCAGCTTGTCTTAGTAAAAAAAGAGATATAGACTTTCCAATCATAAAAGATATGAAAAGTGCAAATAATTGGCAAAATCCAATCAAAAGCAACTGGGGGCCAAAGATCTTTTTTGAACGCGAACTAATTAGAAGAAAACAGTTTAATGACATTTAATCTTTAATACAAAAACTAAGGAGTTAAAGTTGGGTATTACTATAAGAGCTAGGGGCTTGTTGCTCTCATTTTTAGTTTTAGTTGGTTTTTCTATAAACTTCCTAATAGTTTTAGGGGCATTTGAAGCTTCAGAAAAAGAGTACAATCATTTAGACTCAACTCTTAGACAAGAGTCTATCTTGCAATCCATAATGATAAATGGACTCTTATTTAACTCATCTTTTCAAGTTTTGCAAAATGATTTAAATCAAGATATGGCAAAAAATACAATGGAAAATTCTATCCTCTCTTTAAAAA
>JAAYLJ010000168.1 GCA_012521935.1 Campylobacteraceae bacterium
GATACTCTAACCTATGTTGTGAAAACCCAAGGAGATTACGGCAACTTATCCATTGATGAGAGTGGAAACTGGACATACTCTATTACAGATAAATTTGAAGGTGTTGATAGTGTTGTGGTGAGTGTCATTGATGAGTTTGGCGCAAGCACAGAAAAGAGACTAAACTTTGATATAAAAGCAACATCTAAAGCTACAAAAAGCTCTGATTATATAATACTTAATGATAAAATAAATATATTTAATGCAAAAGATGGCGATGATTTAATCTTCGCAGGTGCTGGCCATGACATAATATATGGTGACAAAGGAGATGACATCATATATGGAGAGGGTGGTAATGACATTCTTTATGGAGGAGCAGGCAATGACACACTTTATGGAGGTACTGGTAATGATATAGTGTGTGGCGGCAAAGGAGATGATATACTTTATGGGGAAGACGGTAATGATATTCTTTACGGAGGAGCGGGCGATGACACACTCTGCGGGGGTGCTGGCAACGATACGCTCATTGGTGGAGCAGGGAATGATATATATACATTTAACATAGGAGATGGTAAAGATACCATCATTGACTCAAGTGGTAATGATACAATAGTATTTGGTGAGAGTATAGGCAAAAAGGATATAAGTTTCTACTTTAATAGAAACGACCTTAAGATATCTTTTACAAATGATAACAACGACATCATAACCATCAAAAACCAAACAAACACAAATTATGCCATAGAAAAACTAGTGCTAGAAGATGGAAGCTATATAACTTCAAATGACATAAACCGCATCATCCAAGAGATGAACTCATTTGCTGCTAGTAATGATTTAGATATCACAAATGTAAATGAGATGAAAAACAATGATGAGTTTATGCAGATAGTTATGAGTGGCTGGAGATAGACATGGTCCTAGTAGGGCCATGTCTGTTGGGTTGGTTTTATAGTTTTGCTAATTTTAATCTAAGTGCATTTAAAACTACTGTTACTGAGCTAATGCTCATAGCCATTCCAGCATATTTTGGAGTTAGTAGCAGTCCAAAAGTTGGATAGAGCGCACCAGCAGCTAGTGGAATACCAATGATATTGTAGATAAATGCCCAAAAAAGATTCTGTTTTATCGTTCTCATCGTTCTTCTTGATAGATTTAATGCTCTTTGAACTAAAGTTAAATCATTTCCAATAAGCACAATGTCCCCGGCATCTTTTGCAATGTCTGATCCAGAATTTAAAGCTATGCCAATGTCAGCTTGCTTTAATGAGAGCGAATCATTTATCCCATCTCCTACAAATAGGACTCTTCCCTTTTTTTGCAACTCTTTAATTTTTTCTAATTTTTCTTGAGGCAAAACTTCTGCAAAAATAGTTTCTATGCCAAGCTTATTAGCTATATTTTTAGCTGTTTTTTCATTGTCTCCTGTTAGCATTATTGGGGTAATTCCACTCTTTTTTAACTCTAAGATTAAATCTTTGGCCTCTTCTTTTAAGCTATCTTCAAGAGCAAAATAACCAACCTCTTTTCCATCTATGGAAGCAACTATGGCACCCTTCCCTTCATCTTGTGCTTCTTGCATTTTTTCTAAAGTACCAGCTGATACCTTGACTCCATTTTCACTTAAAAATGCAACGCTTCCAATAAGGATAGTTTTACCCTCTACCGCTCCCTCAATGCCACGACCAGGGATAACTTTGACACTAACTTCACTACTAGAACTTAATGAAACACTGTTTTTAACATAATCCAAAACTGCTTTTGAAATTGGGTGTTCACTTCTAGCTTCAATCTGGGCAATGAGTCTTAAATCTTCTACGCTCTCAACGCTTGTAGAGCTTACTGAAATCTCTCCTTTGGTTAAAGTTCCAGTTTTGTCAAATACAGCGTATTTTACATCTTTCATTATCTCCAAAACTTCTGGATTTTTTAGTAAAATGCCCATGCTTGCACCCTTTCCTACTGCTGAAACAATGGCAATTGGAGTTGCAAGCCCTAGTGCACAAGGGCATGAAATGATTAAAACTGAAACACTAGCTAAAAATGCCACAAGAGTATTTCCAGATATAAACCACCATGAAAATAGTGTAATTATAGATATGAAAATGACTGAGGGCACAAAAATATTTGAAACCCTATCTGCGATTCTACCTATTGGCATTTTTTGGTTTTGGGCTTCACTAAGTAGCGAAACTATGGTTGAAAGAAGTGTCTGACTAGGAAATTTTGTAACTTTTATCTTGATAAAACCCGTTTTTAAAATAGTCCCCGCAACCACCTCTTCATTTAAGCTTTTATGCACTGGAAGTGGCTCACCTGTTATCATTGAAGTGTCTATCTCCGCGTCACCTTCTATGATAATGCCATCACAAGGGATGCCCTCACCTGATTTTACTATGACTATATCTTCTGGCTTTAAGCTTGAAGCTAAAACTTCACTCTCTTTCCCATCTTTTAGCAAGGTTGCATTTTTAGGAGATAGATCCATTAGTTTCTTAAGAGCATCAGTTGCTTTTGATTTGGATCTCTCTTCAAGGTATTTGCCCAAAGAGACAAAAGCTATAATCATAACTGCTCCATCAAAGTAGTCAAATCTCATTGTTTCTGGAAAAAACTTCCCAAAAAGCATAACCGCAACAGAGTACCCATAAGCTGCCGTAGTTCCAAGAGCTACAAGCACATTCATATCATAGTTTTTATTGGCAAGCGCCCCATAAGCGTGTCTATAAAATGGCGCTCCGCTGTAAAATTGAACTATGGAAGCTAGCACAAATGTAAGATAGATGGTAAGATCACCCAAAATTGGAGTTTTATGCAAAAACATAACTATCACAGTGATGATTCCAGCAACTACTAATCTATTTTTTAGAGCTAATAACTCCTTTGTTTTTGCTTCTTCCAAAGCCTTAGCATCAGCAGTAACGCCATATCCAAGTCTTTTTATCTTTGAGATAATTTCATCTTCATTAACTAAGTTTGCATCATAAACAAACTCTCCCTTTGAAGACGCAAAGCTAACATTTACACCCTCAACTCCTGGGAGTTTTTTTGTCACCTTTTCAACTGCGTTAGAGCAATTTACGCAAGTCATGCCTGAGATGTTAATCTTAAGAGTTTTATTTGACACTGTCTATCCTAACTAAGTCCGATATTAGGGCTTTTATTTTTGGGGAAGCTAATCTATAAAAATACATTTGAGCCTCCTTTTTGTATGTGACTATCTTTGCAAGACGGAGGATTTTAAGTTGATGAGAAGTGTTTGAAGGGGATACATTTAGCATATTTGCAATCTCTCCAACGCACATTTCATATTTTTGCAAGGCTAAAACTATCTTTAGTCTTGTAGGATCACTCAAGGCTTGAAGCAGCATAGCAAGCTCATTTACCTCCTCCTCTTTTGGAAGGTAGTTCAAAACTTCACACAGAACACTCCCCTTTTCGCAACATGATCTAATCAACTCTTCGCTCATTATGCCTCACCAACAACTTCAAAGCCAAGCTCTTTCATCTGCGCCTTAAAATTTTCAACTTCTTCATCTTTAATGTCAAGGCTAACTACCTTTGGATCTTGTGATAAATCTACTTCTAAGTCACCAAACTCATCTTCAAGTGAAACCATGATTGTATTTGCACAACCTTGGCAACTAATGTTTAATGCTTTAAAACTTCTTTTCATTTGTTTATCCTTTATATGAATATATCTTCACATACTAAAACAACTAAGCTAAAAGTTTTATAAATTAAAGTAAAAAATTTCATCAATCTTTTAAAGGGGTATTGATATAATAAGTTTAAACAAAGTAAAAGGATATTTTAATGGGAAGAGCTTTTGAGTATAGGCGTACTGCAAAAGAAAAACGGTGGGATAAGATGTCTAAAGTCTTTCCAAAGTTGGCCAAATCTATCACTCTTGCTGCAAAAGAAGGCGGTGAAGATCCAAATATGAATCCAAAGCTTAGAACTGCTATTTTAGCAGCAAAAGCAGAAAATATGCCAAAAGATAATATTGATGCGGCTATTAAAAGGGCTTTTGGAAAAGATGGGGAAGAGTTAAAAGAGGTAACTTATGAGGGGAAAGCCCCCCATGGCGCGCTTATATTAGTTGAGTGCACGACAGACAATCCAACTAGAACGGTAGCAAATGTAAAGTCTCATTTTAATAAAAACGGTGGGCAAGTTTTACAAAATGGCTCACTGGAGTTTATGTTTTCAAGAAAAGCAGTATATGAGTTTAAGAAGCCAGAAATGGACATGGAAGAGTTAGAGCTCATTTTAATTGACGCTGGGTTAGAAGAGTTAGAGATAGAGGATGAAAAAGTGTTTGTATATGGGGATTATAAAAGCTTTGGAACACTTTCAGTTGCTTTAGAAGAGTTAGAGATTGAGTTAGATAAAGCAAATTTACAATACCTTCCAAATTCACCAATAGAGTTTAGTGAAGAGCAGATGATAGAGATTGAAAAACTAATTGATCGTCTTGAGGAAGATGATGATGTTCATGCAGTTTATACAAATATTGCTTAGAAAAGCTATGCTATACTCTTAAATCAAATTTTTATTAAGGAAAAAAAATGAGCACTTTAAAAACATATTCGTACTCAAATGAAGAGTTAGAAAAATTTAAATATGCTACTATAAAAACTTCAAAGGGAGTGATGAAGCTTGAGCTTTATCCAGAAGAGACACCAAATACAGTTGCAAATTTTGCTACCCTTGCAAATGATGGCTTTTATGATGGTGTTAATTTTCACAGAGTAATTCCTGGATTTGTAATTCAAGGAGGCTGCCCCCACGGAACAGGGACTGGCGGACCAGGCTGGAGTATAGAGTGCGAATGTGATAAAAATACTCACTTGCACCAAAGAGGAACTATTTCAATGGCTCATGCTGGTCGTGATACTGGCGGTAGTCAATTTTTTATATGTCATGAACCGCAACCTCATTTAGATGGAATTCA
>JAAYLJ010000169.1 GCA_012521935.1 Campylobacteraceae bacterium
AACAAAAGCTTATTTAGATATAATTCTTAAATTTAAGGAAAAGAAAGAAGGAATGGATCCACTCTTTATAGCTGAAATCATAGGAACAATCGCTTTTGCGCTAAGTGGCTTTTATGTGGCAACCAAAGATAGATTAGATCTTCTTGGGATTTTTATAGCCTCTTTTTTAACTGCTCTTGGCGGAGGGATTACAAGAGATGCCATAGTAAGCAGGCCTGCTTACGCTTTTACTGAAATGTTGCCTGGGCTTTTAGTAGTTGGAGTTTTGTTTTTTGCTATATTTTTTAAACTTCATAAACATGATCAAATGGAACAAAGACTTTTTTTCATCCTAAGCGATACCTTTGGTTTAGTCTCATTTTCAGTTACTGGAGCTTTGATTGGGATGCAAAGTGGATATAACTTTTTTGGAATCGTTTTGCTAGCCCTAACAACTGCTGTTGGAGGAGGAGTAATGAGAGACATTTTATTAAATAAAGTTCCACTACTGCTTAGTACAGGCCTTTATGGGACAGTGGCTTTAGTAATTGGCACTCTTATTTATCTGCTTGAAGTTTTTAACATGTTAACTCCAGCTTCAATTTTGATTGTCGCACTATTTGGACTCATCTTAAGAGTATGCGCATACAAGCGAAATTGGCACCTTCCAATACTTAAATAGTTTGATATAATTAGCCCATTTTATATAAAGGTTTAATATGTTTGAACAGATGGATAAAGATTATGTTTTACACACATATGCAAGAAATTATGTAAATTTTAAACAAGGACAAAATGCAACCTTATTTGATGAGAATGGGAAAGATTATATAGATTTTACAAGTGGCATTGGAGTTGTCAGTGTTGGACATGGAAATAGCAGATTAGCAACCGCTCTTTATGAGCAGGCAAAAAACCTAATCCACACTTCAAATCTATTTTTAATAGAACCCCAAGCGCTTTTAGCTAAAAAGATAAAAGAGTTAAGCAAGATGGATGTAAGGCTGTTTTTTGCAAACAGCGGTGCTGAGGCAAATGAAGGAGCCATAAAATTAGCTAGAAAATATGGCCAAAAAGAGTTTAAAAATAAAAGATTTAAAGTCTTAACGCTAGAGCACTCATTTCATGGAAGAACCATCACAACTGTTAAGGCAACAGGACAAAGCAGTTTTCATAAAAGTGATTTTGCCCCATATCCAGATGGCTTTAGTTACCATGAGCAGATTCAAAACTTAATTAGCGCCATAGATGAAGAGACTGTTGCAGTGATGATTGAACTAGTTCAAGGGGAGGGTGGGGTAAATCCACTAGATAAAAAGGCTGTTCAAAACTTAGCAAAAACCTTAAAAGAGAAAAAACTGCTCCTAATTGTTGATGAGGTTCAAACTGGAGTTTATAGAAGTGGAGAGTTTTTAGCGTCTCATCTTTATGAAATAGTGCCAGATATTATAACTTTAGCAAAAGGATTAGCAGGAGGCGTGCCAATAGGTGCGTTTTTAACCACTCATAAAGATATATTTGAGCCAGGTGATCATGGAAGCACTTTTGGGGGAAATTTTCTATCCACTAAAGCTGGAATTGAGGTTTTAAATATTTTAGAAGCTTATAAACAAAGCGGAGAATTAGATAAAACTTGCAACTATTTTGTGCAAGAACTTCATAAAATTGTAAAAAATAATCCAAAATATTTTATAAATGAGCTAGGCCTTGGGTTAATGAGAGGGGTTAGATGCAAGGATGAAGAAGTTTTAAAAAAGATGATAATAATAGGCTTTGATGCAGGCGTATTGCTGCTTAGATCAGGCAGAAATACACTTAGATTTTTGCCTCCATTAACTATTACTAAAGAAGAGATTGATGAAGGGTTTAAAAGATTACAATATGCAATTGATAGCTTTATGTAGTTTTTAAAATCAAGATGAAATTTAGTAAATATTTTAATTTATGGCTATATGAAGATGATGGATACTATGCAAAAGCCCCTAAGATAGGCAAAGAGGGCGATTTTTATACCTCAGTTAGCACTTCAATGTTTTTTGGTGGGACTATTGGCAAAAGAGTGGTTGATTTAATTTCCAATAAAGAGTTAAGCACTCATGCTACCATCGTTGAAATAGGCGCTCATCAAGGTTATATGCTCGCAGATTTAATCCAATTTATATATACGCTAAATCCATCTTTTTTAAAACATTTGCACTTTTCAATAGTCGAGCCAATGAAACATTTGCAAAATATTCAAAAAAAATATTTTAAAAAAGCTTTTGGAGATGAAATCTCTTTTAGTATCGTTTCAAAAATAGAAGAGTTAAATTGTGAAGAAGCAGTAGTGATTAATAATGAACTTTTAGATGCTTTTCCTTGCGAAATTATTCATGAAGAAAAAATGCTACATGTTAAAAATCATATTCCATATTTTGACAAAATGAGTGCGGAGGTAAGAGATATTTCAAATAAACTTGGAGTTAAAAAAGGAGAAATTTCCATTGGATATGAAGAGTTTTTTAACAAACTAAAAAACAGTTTTAAAAATATTCACTTCATAGGATTTGACTATGGCCAAATGGAAAGTAGGGAAGATTTTTCTATAAGAGTTTATAAAGATCATCAAACTTATCCCCTATTTTCCTTAACTAATCTTGCAGGAAATAGTGAAAGATTTGAAGAATTTTTTAAAAAAAGTGATTTAACTTATGATGTAAATTTTAATCATGTAAAAAGCGCGATGCTAGAGAGTGGTTTTAAAGAGATTGAGTTTAAATCTCAAATGAGCGCATTGGTTGATTTTGGCATAAATGAACT
>JAAYLJ010000170.1 GCA_012521935.1 Campylobacteraceae bacterium
GTAGAGAAATTACAGCTAAAGAAGCTATGGATCGAACAGGTCTCAAAAAAAACACTTTCTATACCATGTTGAATGCTAAAATATAACTCCTCTTCTTGCGATCTCTGCTAAGCAAAACACTTTACAAGTTATTATTGAGAAAAATAGAGCTTGCCATTTTGGTTCTTTAGCTCATGGGAGAATACAAGATAGCATCTACCTGGGTTCTTTTTTATTTTCTTTCTTTATATGGATAAAATGCGGATGCGTTTGCAATGGCAGTATTTTCAAAAAATGAAGTTTCTTAAAATACATCTCCTCTATTAGATTATCAAAGCTATTTAGCTCAGATTCATGCTAATGAGCTACTTATTATTGGTGCTTCTGTTTACCTCCAACAATAGTATCTATAGCTATTTCTGTCTTGCTGCTTCTCCAGGAGCAGCTACCACTATAGCTTACTATAAAGGCCTTGCTGAAAGTGAAGGTGTATGTGGAGCTGGTTATTTACATTTTAAAGAACTCAATGCACTCTTTGATAGAGCAAGCAGAAAATATTTTGAAATAGTAAACTTAGGATAGATAAAGGAGCAGTTGTAAATCTACAAATGTAGACACGCAGCTGCTCCTTTTATTCATAATCAGATGCTTTAAACAATACATCAATAAAGAAAGGTAAAATTCCGAGACTAGTGAGTAAAACTCCTGTGCCCCATTTTTTTAAAATGACAAATGTGTCTACCCTTCCATCTTTAAGAGATATTTTCCAATTTACTCACCCTTTTCACTTTTAACCAATTAAATAAGCTGAACAAAACGACAATGGAAATTAATATCAATATTGAAATATAATAAATCTCAATACGGTGCAAATACATTGCCCATTGTAAAGTCCTACTATTTAGGTTTATAACAAGATGAATCAAAACATTTAATCGGAGTGATCGGAATTTAACATAGGATTTTGCCAGTAAATATGACATTAAAAGAAGAGCGGGACTTGTCAGATTAAAGTGGAGAGAAAAGAAGAAAAGAGTATTGATAATAATAGCCTTTCTCTCCGATTGATGCTCTAATTGCTCGTCTAATAAAAGACCTCGATATAGCAACTCTTCTAAAATAGGTGCTAATAATACTGCGTAAATTGTTTCCCAAACAAACTCATTGAAGCTATCTGTTCTATTCCAAAAATCAGTCCGAATCCAAAAATTAGGTTCAATCAAATTAAGGAACGCAAATAATATTCTGACTATCAACGGAATTATAATAATTAAAAAATAACTATAAGTTGGAAGCCTAGTTGGGTTTTTACTGTTCAACTCAAAACGAGGTCTAATGAAAAAAATTAAAAATAAAAATTTTAAAAAAATGAGGGCAAATACACCTGAAAAAATCCCTGAAAAAATCCTTATAAAAAAATTAATAGATATTAGTACAAAAATGGTTCCGTAGTAGATTGTTTGCTTTTTCTGCAGCATGATTTTAAACCTCCAAAATAAAGATTATTTCAAGACTATCATAAGTATAAAGGTTTTTCTTTAACCAAGTACTCCAAAAGCAGAGGGAACGAAGATTAACATTCAAATGATTGTTAATTTACTTAATTGCTATTAAGACAAACTCGGGCATACTCAATTTAATGATTTAAAGATCTAGCGTGTAAATCGGTCGTTTAGTGGTAAAATTTGTTCTCTAGCTTGTAATTCAGAGAATATGCCTCGTTTATTGAGGTTAGGTGGTAGGGGGGCTATGTTGGAACCGCTTTTTGAACGTATTGAAATAGACAAACCAACAAAAATATTGCGCATTTATTACACCAATTTGAAGAGAAAGAGTTATTCCGATTTAATCCGAAATAGCTCTTTTTTCGTTTTTTGCCCCTTATTTATGCGTCAGGAAGTCCTTTATAAAACTTAATTCTAAACACTAAAAAAAGCAAAAAAAACAACCTCTCAAAACCACAAAAAACAACCACCAAAAAGATAGAATAACAGGTTGTTTTTTTGACTAGTTTCGAAAATAAAAAAACAACCACCAAAACACCCTATTTTTTTACCTTAAAC
>JAAYLJ010000171.1 GCA_012521935.1 Campylobacteraceae bacterium
ACCATATAAGTGTAAAATTTCATCTGTTAGCGAATAAAGAGTTTTTCTTCCTGCTGGATGAGTTAGCACTCCGCTTGGTTTATCAAATAGTGCAAAGTGAGCGTTTTCGTATATGGGCTTAAGTCCTTTTGGATTTGGCTCATAAGCAATAATTTCAATAAAATCACTAACAAGTTGATTTTTTGTTGTTAGTTCGCCATCTTTACAAAAAACTCTTTTTTTATCAATCATTTGTTGCGCTTTTCCAATGGAAAAACCTAAATTTTCCATTAAAGCTTTGTATGCTGGTACCTCTTTTGGAAGAGAGATTCTTTTTTTAATATAAGGCAAATTTTACTCGCATTTAGATAAGATATTTTCTTTAAATGTAACTTTTTTATTACATTTTTCACCAAACTATATCACTAAAATGCTTTCAAAAAAATAGATAAAGGGAAACGATGGTAGAGAGATATGCAAGAGAGATTATGAAGAGCAAATGGACTATACAGGCAAAATATGATGCTTGGTTAAAGGTTGAAAAAGCTGCTGTAAAAGCGTGGAATAGGCTCGGGCTAATTCCAAAAGAAGATATGGATAAAATTCTTAAAAATGCAAGCTTTAACATAGATAGAATTGATGAGATAGAAAGAGAAACAAAACATGATGTAATAGCCTTTTTAACCTCTGTTTCAGAATCTTTAGGAGAAGAGAGCAGGTGGGTTCACTATGGAATGACAAGTAGTGATTGCATTGATACTGCTGTTGCACTCCAAATGAAGGAGTCTTTAGAGCTTGTCATTGAGGGCGTGGAAAAACTCCTTTTAGCTTTGAAAAAAAGAGCAAATGAACATAAGATGACTTTAATGGTAGGAAGAAGCCATGGGATACATGGAGAGCCCATAACATTTGGGCTAGTTTTAGCCATTTGGTACGATGAGATCAAAAGATCATTAGAGAATTTAAAAAATAGTTTAAAAGTGATAAGTGTAGGAAAGATAAGTGGAGCTATGGGAAACTTTGCTCACGCTCCACTTGAACTTGAAGAGATGGTTTGTGAAGAGCTTGGCTTAACTCCAGCACCTGCTTCAAATCAAGTAGTCCAAAGAGATAGATATGCTCATTTAATGAACGCTTTAGCTTTACTTGCATCAAGTTGTGAAAAGATTGCAGTAGCAGTTAGGCACTATCAAAGAACTGAGGTTTATGAAGCAGAAGAGTTTTTCTCAAAAGGACAAAAAGGCAGCTCTGCCATGCCACACAAAAGAAATCCTGTACTAACCGAGAATATAACAGGGCTTTGTAGGGTTATTAGAAGTTATGCAAATCCTGCTATGGAAAATGTAGCACTATGGCACGAAAGAGATATTAGCCATAGCTCAGTTGAGAGGTTTATATTGCCTGATGGTTTTATAACAACAGATTTCATGCTCCATAGACTAACAGGTGTTATTGAAAACTTACTTGTATATCCAGAAAACATGATGAAAAATCTAAACTTAACAGGCGGCCTTGTATTTTCACAAAGAGTTTTGCTTGAACTCCCAGCTCTTAATGTATCAAGAGAGGATGCCTACAAAATAGTCCAAAGGAATGCAATGAAGGTTTGGGAAGATTTACAAAAAGGTAAATCTGCAATGAACAGTGAGGGTGAGAGTCTATTTTTACAAAACTTATTAAAAGATGAAGATTTAAGAGAAAAACTAAGTGAAGATGAGATAAGAGAGTGTTTTGAATATGGATATTACACAAAAAATGTAGAGAAGATTTTTACAAGAGTATTTGGGGAGTAGAATGATAACAGTTAGAAAAAGAAATGGAAGAGTAGAATTATTAGACATATCAAAAATTAAAAAATATACCCAAGCAGCGACAAAAGATTTAGAAAATGTTAGTCAAAGTGAGTTAGAAGTTGATGCAAAGATACAATTTAGGGATCTAATAACAACAGAAGAGATACAGCAAACTTTGATTAAAACTGCGGTTGAAAAGAT
Organism: Campylobacteraceae bacterium; assembly: GCA_012521935.1. Classification (GTDB taxonomy): domain Bacteria; phylum Campylobacterota; class Campylobacteria; order Campylobacterales; family Campylobacteraceae; genus JAAYLJ01. Next base: position 1,974 of record JAAYLJ010000171.1, read on the forward strand.
TGATGTAGATAGGCCAAATTGGACTTTTGTTGCGGCAAGACTATTTTTATATGATCTTTATCATAAAGTAAATGCTCACTCTGAGTATGGACACTTAAAAGATTACTTTCTTAGAGGTGAAAAGAGCGGTAGGATAGTGCTTGGTTTGAAAGAGAAGTATGATTTGGATGATTTAAATAGCTATATTGAGCCTAAAAGAGATCTAAATTTTACATACTTAGGCATTAAAACCCTGCACGATAGATACCTTCTAAAAGATAGTAATGCAGCACCCATAGAGCTTCCTCAACATATGTTTATGGCAATAGCTATGTTTTTGGCTCAAAATGAGTTCAATCCACAAGATTGGGCTAAAAAGTTTTATGATTTAATTAGCAAATTTGAAGTGATGCTTGCAACCCCAACCCTTTCAAATGCAAGAACCCCAAGACATCAACTTAGCTCATGTTACATTGGCTCAACTCCAGATAATATAGAAGGGATTTTTGATAGCTATAAAGAGATGAGTTTGCTTAGTAAGTTTGGTGGTGGAATAGGGTGGGATTGGAACTTAGTTAGGGCAATGGGTGGTATGATAGATGGACATAAAAATGCCGCTGGAGGGGTGATACCATTTTTAAAAATCACAAATGATATAGCCATTGCAGTAGATCAGCTTGGAACTAGAAAAGGGGCTATTGCAGTATATTTAGAGCCTTGGCACATGGATGTAAGTGACTTTTTAGACTTGAAGAAAAATTCTGGTGAAGAAAGAAGAAGAACGCACGACTTGTTCCCTGCTCTTTGGATAAATGATCTTTTCATGCAAAGAGTGAAAGATGATGCTATGTGGACTCTTTTTGATCCAGCGCAAACTCCAGATCTATCTGAATGTTTTGGTGAAGAGTTTGAAAGAAGATATGAAGCGTATGAGAAAGATGAGAATATATCAAAAGAGTTCATAAAAGCTAAAGAGTTATGGAGAAAAATACTTTTGAACTATTTTGAATCTGGAAGTCCATTTTTATGCTTTAAAGATAATGCAAATAGAACAAACCCTAACTCCCATAAAGGGATCATTAGAAGCTCAAACCTATGTACCGAAATATTTCAAAACACAAAACCAGATCACTACCAAATAAAAGTTATCTTTGAAGATGAAAGCGTATCTATATATGAAGAAGAGGATGAGGTAGAGGTGGATGGAGGGCTAACTAAGAGTGCAAAAAAGATAACCGCGCTTGATAGCATTGGTGGCAAGAAAGTCTTCATTGTGGAGAAAAATAAAATCTTAGGTGAAACTGCTGTTTGTAATCTTGCTAGTATAAATTTATCTAAAATAAATAGTATCGATGAGATAAAAAGAGTTACCCCGACTGCCATTAGAATGTTAGATAATGTGATTGATTTAAACTTTTATCCTCACTCAAAGGTAAAAAGAACAAATATAGCTTCAAGAGCTATTGGCTTAGGAGTTATGGGCGAGGCTCAAATGTTAGCTCAAAGTCAAATAGAGTGGGGAAGTCACGAGCACTTTTTAAAAATCGATAAAGTGATGGAAGCCATAAGTTACTATGCTATTCACTCATCTTCAAACTTAGCGATTGAGAAGGGCAAGTATCCAAACTTTGAAGGATCAAGATGGTCTAAGGGAGTTTTTCCAATAGATTTGGCAAACAAAAAAGCTAAATCTTTAATCACAAGGGATGATCTTTTTGAAAAGAGTGAATTTGACTGGGAGAGGCTAAGAGAAAAGGTAAAAAAAGATGGAATGAGAAATGGACATTTAATGGCCATAGCTCCAACTAGCTCTATCTCTATTTTAACAGGAACTACCCAAACAATAGAGCCAGTTTATAAACGCAAATGGTTTGAAGAAAACCTCTCAGGCCTCATTCCTGTTGTTGTTCCAAACCTAAATCCAGACACATGGAATTATTATAAATCTGCATATGAGTTAGACCAGCTTCTTTTAGTAAAAGCAGCAGCCATTAGGCAAAAATGGATAGATCAAGGACAGAGTTTAAATATATTTATCACTTTAGATAAGGCAAGTGGAAAATACTTAAACGATATATATATGCTTGCTTGGGAACTTGGATTAAAATCAACTTACTACTTAAGATCTCAAAGTCCAGATAGTACACTTGAGGTGGCAGATAGAAGCATTGAGTGCGAAGGATGCCAATAGTGGCTTTTTTATAACAAAAAAATGACATAGTTGTGCTAATTTGAAAAAGGGTGACAAAAAATGTCACTCCTTTGGTTTATAAACTTGTGACATAATTTCTAATTAAATATATCAAATAAACCCCTATATTTAAGTATTTTAGAAAAATTATATAATATATTTGTGACAAAATATATTTATTTCTCAAAAATGTCACAAATATTGCTCTTCAAAAAAATTAAAAAACTACCGATTTAAGCAAGATGGCAGTTTTTGCAAATATAATACCATTTATACTACTTCATAATTTAGGAAAACCATGCTTACCACACTACTTAAACGAGACGGCACCACACAAGAGTTTCAATCATACAAAATTGAAGATGCAATTAAAAAAGCTTTTGATAGCGAGAATACGACATATGATAGGACAGTATTTTTAAATGTGATGGAGAGGTTGCGTTTTAAAAGAGTAGCAGCGGTTGAAGATATACAAGACATGATTGAGCAAGAGTTATATCGTGCTAGATATTTTGAAATTATGCGTTCATTTATGATATATCGTCACACTCACAAAATGCAAAGAGAGCATATTTATGGACTTAGTGATGATACAACTTTTGTAAATTCAACTCAAACAATTGAAGAGTATATCTCTGGAGAAGATTGGAGAATTAAAGCAAACTCAAATACAGGTTACTCAAACGCAGGACTTATTAATAATACTGCTGGAAAAATCATTGCAAACTACTGGTTAGATAAGATTTATTCTAAAGAGGAGGGAGCAGCTCATAGAAGTGGGGATTATCACATCCATGATTTAGATTGCTTAACTGCATATTGTGCTGGTTGGAGTTTAAGAAACCTTTTAAATGAAGGCTTTAATGGAGTTAGGGGCAGAGTTGAGAGTAAGCCTCCAAGACATTTTAGAGAAGCCCTAGGCCAAATGGCAAACTTTTTAGGAATCTTACAAAGCGAGTGGGCTGGAGCGCAAGCATTTAGCTCATTTGATACATATCTAGCTCCATATGTTTTTAGAGATAATTTAGACTATAAAGAGACAAAAAAAGCAGTTAGAAGTTTCATATACAATTTAAATGTTCCAGCAAGATGGGGGCAGAGTCCATTTACAAATGTAACCATAGATTGGACTGTTCCAGATGATTTGAAAGACCAAATCCCAACAGCGCTAGATGAGCATTTGCTTAAAAACATTAAAGATGATGCTCTTTTAGAGAAGGCAAAAGATAGGGGAGTTTCAAAGCTAATTGATTTAACATATAAACATTTCCAAAAAGAGATGAATATGATAAATAGAGCTTTTTATGAAGTTATGACTGAGGGCGATAAGACAGGACAGCCATTTACCTTCCCAATTCCTACGGTAAATATAACTGAAGAGTTTGACTGGTATGGTGAAAATAGTGATTTACTCTTTGAAAATAGTGCAAAGATAGGTTCAAGTTATTTTCAAAACTTCATTGGAAGTCAATATAAAAGAGATGAGAATGGAAATTTGGTTGAAAACCCAGATGCGTACAAGCCAGGACATGTTAGAAGCATGTGTTGCAGGTTACAACTAGATTTAAGAGAGCTTTTAAAAAGAGGTGGAGGTCTTTTTGGAAGTGCAGAAATGACTGGAAGTATCGGTGTTGTAACGCTGAATCTTGCAAGACTTGGGTATCTATATAAAGGTGATAAAGAAGCACTTTATGGAAGGCTTGATGAACTGCTTGAAATGGCAAAATCAACATTAGAAAAGAAAAGAAAGTTCGTTCAAAAAATGTACGATAGAGGTTTGTATCCATATACAAAACGCTATTTACCACACTTTAATAACCATTTTTCAACCATTGGCATAAATGGAATGAATGAAATGATTAGGAATTTTACCTTTGATGAACATGATATCTCTTCAGAATTTGGCACAAATTTTAGTTTAGAGATGATTGAGTATTTAAGAAATAAAATAAGATCATTCCAAGAAGAGAGCGGAAATTTATATAACCTAGAAGCTACTCCAGCTGAGGGGACTACTTATAGATTTGCAAAAGAGGACAATAAGCGCTTCCCAGACATCATTCAAGCTGGAAGTGGAGATAATATTTACTATACAAATTCATCACAACTACCAGTTGATTATACTGATGATCCATTTGAAGCTTTAGATATGCAAGATGATTTACAATGCGCATATACAGGTGGAACAGTTTTACACCTATACATGAAAGAGAGAATTAGTTCATCTGAAGCGTGCAGAAGACTTATAAAAAATGTAATTAGCAATTATAGAATGCCATATATCACCGTAACTCCAGTATTTTCAGTATGTGAAAAACATGGATATATTAGTGGAGAACATGAATTTTGTCCAAAATGTGATGAAGAGCTTTTAGAAGAGTACAATAAAACACAGCAAAGGAGGGAAAATGAGCAAATCATTGCCTAAAGAACTAGAGTCAAAGAGAACTAGATGTATGGTTTACACTCGAGTAATGGGATATCATCGCCCAGTCGAGAGTTTTAACATTGGTAAAAAAGGCGAGCACAATCAACGAGTTAAATTTGTTGAACCTGCAAACTAAACCAATTAGTGAAATCACCCGCTTTACTACGCTAGATTTTCCAGATAGATTGTCTTGCATTGTGTGGTTTAGCGGGTGTCAAATGAGATGCCCCTACTGCTACAATCCTCAAATGGTTTTAGAAGATGGAAAAATTTCCCTAGAAGAGTTATTTAAGTTTTTAAATAGTCGTAAAGGTAAACTTGATGGAGTTGTATTAAGTGGCGGTGAATCCACACTTTTTCCACAAATTGAGCTTTTATGTAAAGAGATTAAAGATATGGGTTTTGAAGTTAAAATTGATACAAATGGACTAATGCCTCAAAGAGTTAAATCTTTAGTTAAAAAGGGTTTGGTTGATTTTATATCATTGGATTTTAAAGCTCCAAAAGAGAAATTTAATATCATTACAAAAACTAATGGATATGAAAAACTTCAAGAAACTCTAGCTTTTTTGATAGAAAATGAGTTCAAATTTGAAGTTCGTACAACTGTTCACCCAGATTTACTAAATGAAGATGATATAAATCAAATCATCTCTACTTTGCACTCTTTTGGCTATAAAGGTAGATATGCTTTACAAAAATATCTACATGTAATCCCTACTCTAGGAGAGACTAAAGAGCCAAAAAACCACTTTGATATAAAAAAATTAAACAATATTTTTGACATAGAGTTTAGAAATTTTTAAAGTGAAGTAAACATCTTTACACTTAAAATTAGTAAAAGTACTGCAAAAATTTTTCTTAATTTACTAACAGGTAGTTTGTGCGCCACACTAGCACCAAATGGCGCTGTAAAGTAGCTTACGATCGATATTAGAAAAACAGCTGGCAAATATACAAACCCTACTGTTAGTGGTTCATTTATAGGGTGTAGCATCCCATTTACCATATATCCTAAAGTTCCAGCAATAGAGAGTGGAAAACCAATCGCAGCAGAAGAGGCTATGGCTCTTTTCATATCTACATTTTGCCACATTAAAAAAGGTATGGTTAAAGAACCTCCTCCAATGGAGACTAAAGCTGAAATCGCTCCAACGCCAATCCCGCCACCAAAAAGAGCTGGTTTAGGCATCAAAGTGCGCCCTTGTTTTGGTTTTTTATCTGTTGCCATCTGATAGGCTGCATAAGTCATAAATATTGCAAAAAACAGCGCTAAATGCTTAGTTTGCATAATGCTTGCTAAAAAAGTACCCAAAAAAGTACCTATTATAGTTCCAGCTGCCATAAACTTTGCAACACTCCAAAGTACAGCACCTTTTTTATGATGAGCCCTCATGCTTGAAAAAGATGTAAAAACAATGGCAGCCATGGATGTTCCAAGGGCTAAATGAACTACATGTTCAGTTCCAACTCCTTTTGCAACAAAGATTGCAGTTAAAATTGGAACCATAATTCCACCCCCGCCAATGCCCAAAAGTCCTGCCATAAATCCAACAAATCCACCAAGAGCTAAAAATGAGAGAATCCACTCAATCTCCATAATAAAACCTTATATAAAATTTTTATATTGTATCGCAAAATTGTGTAAAGGTAATTGCTTTAAAAAAGAGAGTGTAAGAGAATATTTAGTACAATCTAATAAAAACTTTTAGGGAGTATTTTATGCAAAGAAAACGAATATATAACCCAAGTTCAGATGAAACCTTGAGTCAAAGGAGAGTTTTTGGGGGAAATCCACACGGAATACTAAATTTTACAAAGGCAAAATATACATGGGCTCTTAAATTGTGGGATTTAATGGAGGCAAATACATGGTTTCCAAAAGAAGTTGATACAACAAAAGATGTGATTGATTATAATAAAAACTTAACTGATGCAGAAAAAAGAATGTATGATTTAGTATGGTCTCAATTAATTAGCATGGATAGTTTCCAAACCAATAATCTTGCGGATAATATAAACCCATACATTACAGCTCCAGAGATAAACGCATGTTTAGTCAGGCAAGCTTATGAAGAGGCAAATCACTCCAAATCTTACGCAGTTATGGTTGAGGCAATTTGTGATAATACAGACTTAATTTATGAGATGGAGAAGCATGATGAGGTTTTAAGGCGCAAAAATGACTATATCTCTAGCGTTTATGAAGAGCTTGCAGGAGAGGTTACAGATGAGAAGCTCGTTCTTGCCATGTTTGCAAATCAAATCTTAGAAGGAGTTTATTTCTACTCTGGTTTTACAGCAATCTATGCACTAGCTAGAGCTGGAAAGATGCTAGGAAGTGCCCAAATGATTAGATTTATCCAAAGAGATGAGATAACTCATTTAATCCTTTTTCAAAACATAATCAATTCAGTTCAAAAAGAAAGACCAGATCTTTTTACACCCAAATTAAAAGAGAAAGTATATGAAATGTTTAAAAAGGCTGGAGAACTTGAGATTGAGTGGGGACAATACATAACCCAAAATCAAATCATGGGTTTTACAAATGAGATAATAAAAGAGTACATCCACTACCTAATAGACGATAGATTAAATGCAGTTGGATTTGAAAAACTTTACAATGCAAAACATCCAATTAAGTGGGTGGATGATTTTGCCAAATTTAATGATCAAAAAACAAACTTTTTTGAAGGAAATGTAACAAACTATAGCAAAGGAAGCCTATCTTTTGATGATTTTTAATCTTAGACTGAAAAATTATTGGTAAAATAGCGCTTATGTTAAAAGAAAACTTTCAAGAAAAAATCATCCTACAAAAGTGTCATAACCTTGCATCAGAAATTGCTGATTATGTCAATTTAACCCCAGCAATTTTTGATGCTTTTGCAAAAACACAAAGAGAACTTTTTGTTCCATCAGGCTTTAAACACCATGCTTATAAACTTGATGCACTACCTATGGCCTCTAGTCAGTGGATTAGCTCCCCTTTAACGGTGGCTAAAATGACTGAAGCACTTGATGCTAAAGATTGCGATAGTGTACTAGAGATTGGGTGTGGAAGTGGCTATCAAGCTGCCATACTTAGCAGGCTTTTTAGAAGAGTTTTTACCATTGAGAGAGTTGAGCATCTTTTACAAGAGGCAAAAGAGCGCTTTAAGATGCTTAATTTAGTCAATATTCATGCTAGGTTCGATGATGGGCAAAGAGGATGGAGGGATTTTGCACCATATGATAGGATTTTGTTTTCCGCATCAACCCCAAAAGTTCCAGAAAATCTATTTGATCAATTAAAGCTTGGAGGAGTGCTTGTAGCCCCCATTGAAGTTGGTGAAAAGCAGATAATAACTAAGTTTTATAAAAATGAAGATGGCATTACTAGCAAATCACTTGATAGCTGTTACTTTGTACCTGTTAAAGATGGAGTTAAGCGTTAAGCTTTATAAATATCGATTTAATAAGAAGCAAGAGTGCTCTTATGACTCCTAATACAAGATATCCTAAAAATGTATAGATAAATGGATGCCAAGGCATTACATGAGAGTGGAGTTGTTTGAAGTGTGCCATAGGGGAAGTTAACCACTTATCCATATGGATGCCAAGACTTAAAACTATAAAGATAATTGTAAAAATAGCAATCTCTTTCCAAACTCTTTTCATATAAATCCTTAAGTTTTTAGAATTTTAACAAAAAAGAGTAAGGGGTTGGTAAACAACCCCAAAAGTGCTATTTGTCAATACTGAAGTTATGATAGATATAGCTTGCCATATCCTCAGGATGATAGCTCATCCCTTTCTTTTGGATTTTAAGTAGATTATCCCTCATAAGCTCACTATGTCCGCCAGAAGATTGAAATCCATCACTATCTAAGTTAATAAGCTCCATTTCTAGCTCATGTAAAGTGTAGTCATTTAGTGCAGGGCCTTTCTTCTCAGGGTTACCCTCTGCCGCTATGCCGTGACACTTAGCGCACATATATTTATATATTTCAGAAATGCTATAAACTTTCCCTTCTTCAAAAGAGGGCTTAGCATTTTTATTAAATGAAGTATAAATATATCTTGCCATATCATCAGGATGATAACTCATCCCTTTTTCTTGAATCTTTTTTAAATTGTGTTCCATGATTTCATGTTCACTTCCTGAGGATTGTGATCCATCAGCACTTAGTGTAAATAGCTCATAAACAAGCTCGCTCTCACTATAATCATTTAGTGCAGGGCCTTTCTTTTCAGGGTTCCCCTCTGCATTGTTTCCATGACATAGGGCACAAGCTGCTTTGTATATTTCAGCCATACTATAGGTTTTTGCCATTAAAGTTGTTAAACCAAATCCTATAATCAAGGTTAAATAGATAGTTAATTTTCGCATACCTTCTCCTTTAGCTACTATGCGCGCCCTTTGAGCATGCCGTGGAAATACATTGGTTTTAACATATAAACTTTCAAAAACCACCACATCCATCTCTCTTTTGTTGGATCTAAAAGTGGAAAAGATGGAGTCATTTTAGCTGTATAGTCAAACTCAGCCATCATAACTGTACCAATTCCAGTTATGAGCGGACAGACAGTATATCCTTCATAGCTCTCTTTTGGCTCCTTACCTTCCATAACTGCAACTAGGTTATCTCCACAAACTGTGTACTGTTTTCTAACTGATCCCCCAGTTTTACCCATTGGGATACCAGCTACATCTCCTAGAGCAAATACATTTGGAAATCTTGCATGTTGTAAGGTATTTTTATCAACTTCCACCCATCCTCCAACTGCTGCAGAACCTCTTTGCCATGAGAGTAAAGATTTACCAACTACATCAGGAGCGCTCATTGGTGGTGTTATGTGTAAAAAGTCATATGGAATTTCTATAACCTCAGATTGAGGAATCATGTCATACTCTTCCAAATCCTCATCCCATTCACCTTGTACTAAGTAGTGATGGTTAAATTTTGCAATTTTTGCACTAGAGTCAACTTCTATTAAATCATGTTTATAGTGCCACTTCATATCCCTAGCTTTGTATTGATTAACAATAGCTTCATGATACTCAGGTACTCCAAACATATTTCCCCCATTTGGGTAGAAAGTGAGTGTTGCATTCTCTCTAGCTTTTGCTTCAACTAATCTATCGTGAGTTAAATACATTATCTTTTTTGGAGCCCCACCGCACTTAATGGGAGTGCCAGGGTGAGTAAATACTCCATTTACTTTTTGGCCAGATTTTGCTTTAGCTACAAACTCTTGAAGAATTTGCCAAGTTTTCTTTGCCCCTTCTTTAAAGTAGATTGAGCCTATCCCATTAGTTCCAATCATCTCTTTAGTAACACCTTTAATGTCACTATAATTTAACTGCAACCCAACTGCTACAATTAAATAATCATAACTAATCACTCCATTTTTAGATGTGGCAACTTGGTTTTTTTCAGGATCAAACTCTACAACAATATCTTGAATCCATTTTGCCTCTTTTGGAAGATACTCTTTAGTCTCTCCAAGTATATCTTCAGGCTTATAAACCCCGCCAGCAATCAGCGTTTGACCTGGTTGGTATGAAACACTTTGAGGATCAGGCTCAATGACTGTTATGTCTGGATTTGATAGTTTTTTTACTAAATAGTTTGCCATGGTACATCCCGCAGCACCACCACCTACTATAACTATCTTTCCTTTTGCCTTACTACTGGCATGAGCTTTTGTAGCTGCATCAGATTTTGTAGGATTTAACATAAATGCAGCGCCACTAAGTCCAGCTAATTTCAAAGCATCACGACGCGAAATTCCATGTCGTTTTAACTCTGCTTCTAGAGCTTCACTAAAGCCCTCTATGCGATCTTGTTGCATAGCGTCTCCTTTTGTTTGTTTGCAGCAAAAAAAAGAATATCACATTTAGTTTTACTTATAGCTTAAAATTTGCTTTATGTGTAGTTGAGGCGTTACTAGGCCGCGATAAGAGTTCTTTACAACTGTAAAAATTATGTCAATTTTTTCTCCATTTTCAACTTCTTTGTCAAAGTTAAAATAGACAGATTCTAAAGTTTTAGTTTTGGTTTCTAAGATAAGTTTTAAGTGATTTTTTTCTCTTCCAATCACTCTATTTATTTTCACTATTGCAGACTTAATTAAAAATGATGGTTTAGGATTTTTTTGACCATATGGCTCATAATATTCCAAAAGTTCTAACAGTTCAAAATCTATAATTTCAGGATCAATTTCACCTAAGAGCTCACTATCTAAAAAATCTTCATCTACATTTAGATTGCATATAGAGTTTAGTCTATTTTTAAAAGCAGGTAAATCTTTAGAATCAAGTCTCATTCCAGCAGCTCCAGTATGCCCACCATAGCTTTTTAAAAAATCACTACTTTTTACTAAAAGATTTAAAATATCTATATCCCCAACCCCTCTAGCACTCCCTTTAGCGACTCCATCTTCAATGGAGAATACAAAAGATGGCTTATTGTACTTTCTAGCTAATCTTGAAGCAACAATCCCAATAACCCCCTCATGCCAATCCTCTCCCCAAACTACGATGGCTTTATCGCTCTCTTTTATCTCATTTTCACTCTTTTCAAAAAGTTTTTGCTCTTCCTCTTTTCTTAAAGTGTTAAAATGAACAATCTCTTCTAGTAGTTCTAAAGCTTCATTTTCTGTTTTAGACTTTAAAAATCTATATGAGAGCATGGCATCATCCATTCTTCCACTACTATTTAAAAGTGGGGCGATTAAAAAAGAGATATCATCGCTTTCAAAACTATCTTTTTTAAAAAACTCTTTAATGACTTTAAAGGCCGCTCTTTTAGAGTTATTTAAGTAGTTAATACCGCTTTTTACCATTGCTCTATTCATATCTAAAAGATCCATCATATCTGCCATTATGGCAATGGCTAAAAGATCTAAACTCTCAGCCATATTATATTCAGTATCAAACTCTTGCTTTAGTGCAGCGACAAGATACCAAGCGACTTGCGCTCCACAAATTTCACTAAATGGAAAGTCACAAGAGTCTTGTTTTGGATTTATAATTGCATACGCTTTCGGAAGAGTTTCTGGGGGAGTGTGATGATCTGTAATGATGAGACAGATACCATTTTCTTTGCAGTAAGATGCCGCGTCATGGGCACTTATGCCATTATCTACTGTGATAATAAGTGGAACATTTAAACCTTTTATAATCTCTTCATTAAGCCCATATCCATCTTTAAATCTATTTGGAATTTTAGATATATAAGGTATGTTTAAGTGATCGAAAAACTCACTTAAAATTAAAAGTGACACTATTCCATCTACATCATAATCACCCACGATCCCAATGGTAGCTCCACTATCTACAATCTTTTTTATCTTTTTTGTAGCTTTGTCTATATCTTTTAGACAGCTTGGATGAGGTATTGTAGATAGTTTTGTACAAATATCTGATTCAAATCTAGCGCTTAAAAGCTCATTAATCCTTTTTTTAGATAATTTTTCAACCATTTTTTAGTAAGTACGCTGAGTTAATAAATGAGTAAATTATTGGGTTTGGAGTTGTTAATCTTGAAGTGAACTCTGGATGGAACTGCACTCCCACAAACCACGGATGATCTTTTAGTTCAATCGCCTCAATGAGCTCTTCATATTTTCCACTTACCACCATTCCAGCATCTTCAAACTCTTTTTCATATGTTGGATTTATCTCAAATTTGTGTCTATGGCGCTCTTTGATTGAATTTTGATTGTGATATGCTTTATAAAGATGAGTACCTTTTTTAATACTGCAAGGGTATGCTCCAAGTCTTATAGTTCCACCAAGTGGATCTTTAAAAGTTTTAACATCTTTAAGGCTTAAATCTTTTAGTAGTGAGTCAATCGAATATACAACTTTGTTTTTACACTCTGGGTTAAATTCTGTAGAGTTTGGATCTTCTAGCTTTAGTACATTTTTAGCAAACTCTATCATGGCTAGCTGCATCCCTAAACATATGCCTAGATATGGAATCTTATTCTCTCTAGCGTATTTTATGGCTTCAATCTTACCCTTAACTCCTCTTTCTCCAAAGCCACCAGGCACTAAGATGCCATCAACATCTTCAAGCAAAGATAGATTACCCTCTTCAAGCTCCTCGCTATCTATCCACTTAATGTTTATCCTTGTGTCTAAATGAGCTCCTGTGTGGATTAAAGATTCTGTTAAAGACTTGTATGACTCTTTTAAGTTTAAATATTTGCCAACTATGGCTATGCTCATCTCTTTTCTTGGAGCTAAAACCTTTTTAACAAGCAAATCCCACTCATCCATGCAAGGGTTTAATTCACCTAAATCAAGAGCTTGTGAAATTGGAGTTAAGATATTCTCTTTTAAAAAATTTAAGGGTACTTGATAGATGGTTTTTGCATCAACAGACTCAATGACACTCTGCCTAGAAACTCCACAAGATGAGGAGAGTTTATTTTTTAAATCTTTTGGCAAAGGGTGCTCAGATCTACAAATGAGCATATCTGGAGTAATCCCAATCCTTCTTAACTCTTGGACTGAGTGCTGGGTTGGTTTTGTTTTTAACTCACCAGCAGCTTTTATGAATGGAACAAGGGTTAAGTGTATATTCATGGCATCTTTTTCTAAAGATTCGCTATAAAGCTCTCTTATGGCTTCTAAAAAAGGTAAACCCTCAATGTCTCCAACTGTTCCACCAATTTCTACTATGAGGATATCTTTACCCTCACCTGCCTCTTTTATTCTTCTTACAATTTCACCTACAATGTGAGGAATGACCTGTATGGTTTCCCCTAAATACTCCCCTCTTCTCTCTTTTTCAATGACAGTTGAGTAAACTTTTCCTGTTGTAAAGTTATTTTTTTGAGTCAAAGCTTCATCTAAAAATCTCTCATAATGTCCCAAATCAAGATCTGTTTCAGCCCCATCATCAGTTACAAAAACCTCACCATGCTCTAGTGGGCTCATAGTGCCTGGATCTACATTTATGTATGGATCAGCTTTTAAAATGCTAACCTTAAATCCAACATTTTTAAGCAAGGTTGCAATGCTAGCAGCCGCAATCCCTTTTCCTAAAGAGCTAAGCACTCCACCTGTAACAAAGATATATTTTGTGGGTTTTGATGACATGAAGGTCCTTATTTTTTGATCAAAATTATAACAAAATATATGTTATAAAGCCTTTATGTCTATGATACAATATAAAAAATTTTGGAGGTATTTATGAGATTTTTAACTCTATCTTTAATCTTTGCAACTTCGATTTTTGCAAAAGAACAACTTTTAGAAATATATACTGATAAATCATTTCTAACCCAAAAATACGAGGTTGGCAGCGGTGAATTTGAAGCAATTTTACCTGGATTTGTCACTTTAGAGATGCTTAATTTAAAAACTCCTTGCCAAATTGAAAGTAGTAATTTGGGCAAAGAAGAAGCACTAAGAGACTCTTTTTATGAAAGACTTCAAGAGGCTAAAAAGGAGTATGAGGAGGCTAAAGATTCTCTTGAAGTGCAAATGGCTAAAGAGAGGCTTTTAGAGCGCATTAGTTTAGATGGAAAATCCATAAAAGAGATTGAAAAAGAGACAGATGAATTTTCTGCTCTTATGGAAAAAATAGTTAAAGAAAAAAGAGAGTTACAAAAAGAGCTTAAAGAGAAAGAAGAGGCTTTAAAAGAGATAAATGATGGAAAAGAGGTGAGTATTAAAAACTTAAAACTTACTCTATCATGTGATTTTCCAAGCATTTTGGAAATAAAATATCCACTTGAGGGTTTAAAAACAGATAGAAAATCAACCTTCATGGCTGACAAAGAGGAGGGGACTATAGAGATAGTTCAAAATATCTTTATAACTCAAAACCTTGGACAAGACCTAGAAAGAACCACACTATGGCTTTTTGATTTTCCATATACTCAAAGAGTTTCAGCTCCCATCTTTTACCCACACTACCTTGATGTTCCAGCACCTATTTTAGCTAGATCAGTAGCCATGGATAGTAGCGCTAATCTCATGCAAAAATCTGCGCCAACTGTAGAAGTAGGACAGAGTAAAAAGTTTTGGGAAGTTTCAAATCTATCAATCCCAAGCGGCAAAACAACTCAAATCAAAATAGACTCAAGCAGAGTTTTTGCTGATTTTGAGCTTTTCATAGATGGATATGCAGACTCTTTTACATACTTAAAATCAACCTTTAAGCCCGATAGTTTCATTGGGGCTTCGCTAGCTCAAATGATTTTAAAGGGTGTTTTAATAGGTGAGCAGTATATTCCTAGGATTGACTCAAATAAAGAAAGCGAGCTATTTTTTGGTAGGTTTGAGCTAATAGATGTGAAAAAAGAGTTGAAGATGGATTTTAGCACCGCAAATAGTGAAAGTAAAACCCAAATGAACCAAATGTCATGGGAGTACACCATAACTAATAATGATACAAAAACTCACAATATAACTCTAAGCGAGAGGCTTCCTGTATCAAAAAGCGCGGATATAAAGGTTCAAAGATTGGCAGA
>JAAYLJ010000172.1 GCA_012521935.1 Campylobacteraceae bacterium
AACAAAAGAGTGGGAAGAGAAGGCAAGGCTCTTAGCAAAAGAGTTAAAAATAGGGATAATAGGCAGAAGTAGGGGTGTAAAAATAGTAATAGATAAAGAGTTTGTTAAAGAGAGATTAAATATTTTAAAAAAAGAGTATCACTTTAATTTTTATGAAGGCTCTTTTACTCAACCAAATAGAAGTGTTAATGAAAAGATGATTGGATGGGTGAAAAATGAGATAAATTCTCATAAAAAAAGTGATTTATTGGAGCTTTACTGCGGCCATGGAAACTTTACGATTCCGCTAAGCGAGAGCTTTAATTTAGTTTTAGCTACTGAAATATCTAAAAAATCCATTAAATCTGCGCATGAAAATATGATTTTAAATGGAGTTAAAAACATTTCATTTGTAAGATTAAGTAGCGAGGAGTTAGTGGAAGCTTTGAATGAGAGTAGGGAGTTTAAAAGGCTTAGTAGCATTAATTTAAAAGAGTACAATTTTTCTCACATTTTAGTTGATCCGCCAAGAGCTGGGTTAGATAAAGCGAGCTTAAATTTTATAAAAGATTTTCAAAATATTATCTATATTTCATGCAATCCTTCAACTCTTTTTAGAGATTTGCATCTACTTAAAAAAACTCATAAGATTTCATCTTTTGCTTTTTTTGATCAATTTCCATACACAAATCATCTTGAATGCGGTGTTATTTTAAAACCAATCAAAGAGTTATAGAGTAAAATAGAGGTTTTCAAAGGAGAAGAAAGTGCAGTGTCCTATGCCTACAATCAACATAAATGAACAAAAAGAGTTAAAAAATATTTTGCAAGAGTGTAAAAAAATAGCCATTGTCGGCTTATCACCAAATCCAGAAAAAGATTCTCATAAAGTTGGCAAATATTTAAAAGAAGCTGGATATAAAATCTATCCAATCTACCCAAAAGAAGAGAGTATTTTAGGTGAAAAAGTTTATAGATCACTTAGTGAGATAAAAGATGAGATTGATACAGTAAATATGTTTAGAAAACCATCAATTGCCAATGAATTAGTAAAAGAGATTGCCCTAAGAGATGATGTAAAATGCTTATGGCTTCAGTTAGGCATTGTAAATAATGAAGCAGCAAAAAAAGCTCAAGATTTAGGCATAAAAGTTGTACAAAATAGATGTATAAAAATTGAACATGAAAGGCAGAGGGAAAAAGATGATAGCTTTAAGTAATATCGTACAAGCTAAAAGAGTTGTTACAAATGTGGTGGATCAAACACCATTTCCAAAATCACCAATCTTAAGCCAAATGTGTGATGCGGAAGTTTTTTTAAAAAAAGAGAATTTACAAATCACTGGTGCATATAAAATTAGAGGCGCATATAATAAAATAGCTTCACTTAATAAAGATGAGAAAAAAAGAGGGGTGATAGCTGCAAGTGCTGGAAATCACGCTCAAGGTGTTGCATATAGCGCTAGAGAATTTGGTGTAAAAGCTATCATAGTTATGCCAGAAGCCACTCCTTTGCTTAAAGTAACAGGAACAAAAGAGCTTGGGGCTGAAGTGATATTAAAGGGAGATAATTATGATGAAGCCTTTGCTCACGCAGTGGAAGTGGCAAAAAAAGAGGGTTTAACTTTTATCCATCCATTTGAAGATGAAGCCGTCATAGCAGGGCAGGGTACGGTTGCATTAGAGATGCTTGACTG
>JAAYLJ010000022.1 GCA_012521935.1 Campylobacteraceae bacterium
GAGTTTTAGCAATGGATAAGTGTCCGCCAGTTCCCCCGCCAGTTATTAAAATCATCTTAGCTTTGCCTTTTTGCTAATCATTAGTATCATCCCAATTCCAACTGAAACAGCAATCAATGAGCTCCCAGCATAGCTGAAGAATAGCACTGCTATCACTATTATGGGAGTAATTGGAGTTATGCCAAAAGCATTTATGATAAATGAGATGACAATTGTAAGTCCAAAACCTGTACTAAATAGATAATAAACTCTATTTTAGCTTCTGCTTGCAATTTTAAATATGCGGTAGATTAAAGTAAGTGTTGCTAAAGCTAAGAGTATGATGCTAAGAGCTCCTAACTCTTCACTAATGCCTGCTAAAACAAAGTCAGTATGAACTTCACTTAAAAAACCCAGCTTAAAAATGCCCCCTCCAACTCCTTTTCCAAAAAGTCCACCATGTTTTATGGCATTTAATGAGTGGGATATTTGGTATGGTTCTGGAACATTTTCTACTCTTAGTGAGTTTGCCATACCTTCTGGTAGGAGCGCTAGAACACTATTTTGTACAGTTGCCCACCATGTTTTTACTCTTAAAACTCTATGTTCTGAAAAAATAATAGTTAATATAAATAAAGAGATGGAGCTAAATAGTGCAAGTGAAAAAAGCTTAAAGCTTGTTCCTGCAAAAAAGGCCATCAAAGCTAGAGTCAAAGCTAAAACTATCACTTGACCTAAGTCATTTTGTAAGATAGCTATTAGGTAGATAACTACTATGAAAACTCCTATATATGGGAGTATTAGTAGGAGTTCATCTTTTAGGGATTTTTTCTTTTCATCTAACTTTCTAGCAAAGCTCCAAGCTAAAAAATAGACAAAACCTATCTTAAAAAACTCAACTGGAGCAATGGAAAACCCAGGTAGTCTAATCCATCTTTTTGCCCCGCCTGAAGCTGTTACTAATGAATCAGGCAAATAGTGCATTATACTCATTGCAAATAGCGAGCTAGCAAATATAAAAAACCCTATCCAAACTAAATGCTTATCAGGATTTAATCTTGAGAGTGTCCATATTATGAGTATAGAAGCCATTCCTGCTATGAATTGTCTTAAGAAAAAATGATATGGAACATAGTTTAAATATAGGGTTGTAAACACTGGAAGAGATAGCGTAAAAATAACCCCTACGGTTATTAAAAAAACAGTGATGAAAAACAAAGAGCGATCTGTTTCCAACTTTTTCCTACTTTAAAAAATGATAAATATTGTATCAAAAATGAGTTTAAAGCACTCTCTTACATAAGTGGAATAATTTTTGCTTATCTTGTGGAAGAGATTTTAAAAGGTTGTTTAATGGTAGTTTCTCATCAATCAAAACCGCTATTAGAAGAGGCACTTGCTGCAAGAAGTTTAAGGCAAAGACTTATAGCAAGCAATATTTCAAATATTGACACTCCTTTTTACAAGTCAAAAGATATAGATTTTGAAACATCTTTAATAAAAAAAGCAAATGAGCTTTATGGAAAAAAAACACTCAAACCATTAGAGATGGCAAACACTAATGAGATGCATCTTGAGGGCACAAGTCAAGACTCTAATAGAGGCGGAACTATCTACTTAAGAGATGGACATTTGGCTAGAAATGATGGAAATACAGTAGATTTAGATGTGGAAACAACAGAGATGAGTAAAAATGCGATCATGATAGATGCTTTAACTCAAAGTTTGAAAAAACATTCAGCTATTTTTAGAAGCGTGATAGATGCTTCAAGTAAAATTTAAGGATAGAAAGTGGCTTATTTAAGTGATTTTGACATAAGTGGGTATGGGCTATCGGCGCAGCGCTTTAGGATGAATACAATTAGCTCCAATATTGCTAATGCAAACACTACGCGCACGGCTGAGGGTGGGCCATATAAAAGAAAAGAGGTAGTTTTTAAAGCTATAGAGTTTGATAAAGTTTTAAATGGTCAAATTGAAAAAAATAACAATTTTTTAAGATATGAAAATCCACTAGATGAAGAGCTTTTTGCACAAGATGGAAAACCTGCTATAATGAGCGTTATAGTTGATAAGGTTGTAAGGGATGACACCCCTTTTAAGTTAAAATATGACCCTTCTCATCCAGATGCTGATGCGAAAGGTTATGTAGCTTATCCAAACATAAATCCAGTTATAGAAATGTCTGATTTAATAGAAGCTACAAGAGCTTATCAGGCGAATGTTTCAGCTTTTCAAAGTGCTAAAAGCATTGCACAAAGTGCAATAGATATGTTAAAAGGTTAGAGATGAATAGCATAAATAAAGTTTCAACTTTAGACTTATTAAAAACAAATCAAGATACGAAAAAAAGCCCTATTGACGGTGGGTTTTCTAAGATTTTAGAAAAAACTATCTCTGAGCAAAATGCTGTTCAAAAAAATGCTGACATGGCTTCAGCAGATATTGCTACAGGTGAGGTTAAGGATTTGCATCAAGCTGCCATTGCTATAGGTAAGGCAGAAACAAGCATGAAACTTATGCTTGAGATCCGAAATAAAGCCCTTAGTGCCTATAAAGAGATAACTAGAACACAGATTTAATGAAACAAGAGAGCGCTGATAAAAAAAAGGCGAAAATTCTTCTGCTCTTTGCATTAATTACGATAGCTTTTGTAATTTTTGTAGCGATTTTACTCTACTGGGCCCAAATAGATAGAAAACTTCCAAGACTTCAAACTAGCGAATCTTCCACAGCTTTAAGAGGAGATATTATTAGCAGTGATGGTTTTACCATAGCAAGAAGTCAAAAACTATATAAAGCCATGGTAGATACTAGAAATATCAATAAAGATAAGAAAGATATATTTGTAAAACTATATTCATTATATAGCAAAGATGATCCTAAAAGGGTTGAAAATTTAATCACAAAATATAGTGGAAATGTAGTTCTTTCATATCAAATTAATTCTAAAGAGGCAAAACATTTAGAGGAGTTAGCTAGTAATTTAATAAGACTTGGAGTTTTTGTCTCATTTGAAGATCCAAAGAGTGGACTAGCATACTTAAGAGGACTTAGCATAGTTGAAAGTGGTGAGAGTAGAACCTATCCATATAAAGATCTTCTTTCGCCAATTGTTGGGTATGTAAAAAAGATTGAAGAGGGGAATATCACCAAGGTTGAGGGAGTTAAAGGGGTAGAGAGATACTATCAAGATTACTTTAAACCCATACAAGATTCACTTCTTATCGCTCCAAGAGATGTTGCAAATAGTTCTATTTTAAATAGATACTCTAAGGTTAAAAGACGAATAGATGGCTATAGCGCAGAGCTTAGTGTCTCTTTAAAACTTCAAAAAATGGTAGAAAAAACCATAGATAATTATGCAAAAGAATTAAATGCTAAAGAGATTATAGTAGGAGTGATGGATGCTAAAAGCTCACAAATGCTACTTTTAGCAAGCAGTAGAAGGTTTAATCCAAATAAGATTGAAAGAAGAGACTACCCTTCATTAAATGCTTCAGCAACAGAGTATGTTTTTGAGCCTGGCTCAGTTATGAAAACCATAATGTTTTCACTTTTATTAAAAGAGGGGCAGGTTAATCCATATGATTTGATTAGGACTTATGGAGGAGAGTATAAGCTTGGAAAACATACTATTAAAGATACTAGAAAACTTGAAGAGTGGATAAGTGCTGAGGATGCCATAGCGTATTCATCAAATGTTGGATCAGCCCAACTAGCTCAAAAATTAGACTCAATAGCTTTTTATCAAGGATTAAAAGATTTTGGATTTGCCTCAAAAAGCGGGATTGAGCTCCCATATGAAAATGTTGGAAATATACCATCTTTGCAAAGATTTAACTCTGAGATTTATAAAGCAACTGTTGGGTATGGGTATGGGATGCGGGCAAATTTCATGCAAATATTAAAAGCTTATAATGTTTTTAACAATAACGGAAGATTAGTTCAACCAAAGTTAGTTAAAAACTTCATCGGCAATGATGGGCAAAAACATCAGTTTGAACAAGAAGAGCCAAAGCAAGTTATCACCCCAGCTATCGCAAAAAGAGTAAAAAGAGTTTTAATAAAAGCTGTTCAAAAAGGGACTGGAAAAAATGCCTATGTAGAAGGGCTTGAGATAGGTGGCAAAACTGGAACTGCTCACATTGCCAAGGATGGCGGATATGCAAATATATATAATGGATCGTTTTTTGGTTTTGTAAATGATGGAAAGTCTAGTTATACAATAGGAGTTTTATCAAGAGAGCCAAAAAAAGCATATCACTATTTTGGTTCTCAAAGTGCAGCTCCAATCTTTAAAGAAGTTGTAAATATTTTAGTAGAAGAGGGGTATTTAACCCCACAAAAAAATTAAACTATCCTTGAAGTAGTGAGTTAAGAGGACTTTTATTATCCTCTAGTTGCGCTCTTGCTTCCATTTCATCTTTTAACTGTTCCATAAAAGATTTCAACATTTCTTCAAGAATATTAAGAGCCTTTACTCGCTCCTCGCCCTCTAATGGCGGGATAGTTCCCTCATCTAATCCTAAAGCTTTTTCAAACTCTTTTCTCTTCTCTTCAATCAATTTTTCTATCTTTTCTAAATTAAATTGTTGGTAAAAAAGAACAGCTCCAAGAGTTGATAATCTCTCTTTAAAAAGATCAACCTCGCTAACTTCTTTTTCAACATCTCCTTTTTGGGATTTGATGTTATTTAGCATCTCTTTTTCTAATTGTGCTGCAAACTCATCTGTCTTAGGCTGCGCATTTTTTGCAGCAGTAATTAGCGTTTGAGCAATTTCGCTATTTGAAACTCTCATCTTATCTCCTTTGCTTTTTTAAAAACAAGCAAAAGGCATTCCTAAGATATTAAATTAGCTAAAAATTTTACAAATAGATTTGAGTCATTTGGACATTTGGCCACTAAATACTCATTTACTCCAATCTCTTTGGCAACTTCTTTATACTCAATGCTTAATTCATATTCTGTTTCAGAGTTATCAATCGTAAATGAGAGGGGGACTATCAAGAGATTTTTATCTTTTTTATCTTTTAATACCTCTGCAAGCTCTGGCTCAAGCCACTTTACTGGCCCAAGTTTTGATTGATAGGCTATGGAGCTTGATGCAAAAGTTAAATCATTTTCTTTAAGTAAAGTGTTTAAAATCTCTACATGTTTAGTAACTTCTTCTTCATATGGATCACCCGCATCAACTATTTTTTGTGGCAGTGAGTGGGCTGAGTATATTAAATGAAACTCTTTTGAGTTTTTATCATCTAGTGCCTCTTTAATGGTTTTAATGAGAGATTCATTATAGAGTTTATCTTCATAAAATCTATAAACTATATCTATTTTATGAAAATAGTGTTTTGCCTCTTTTAAAAAATCTTCAATGGAAGATTTGGTAGTTGTAGTTGAGTATTGAGGATAAAGTGGGATTAAAATTAACTCTTTAACCCCTTTTTCTCTAAGTTTACTAATGGCTTCTTTTGCAAAAGGAGGAGTATATCTCATTGCAAAAACTACTTCACTATTTGTAAGATTTTTAAGTTTTTCTTGAAGCTTAAAAGTGTAGTCAACTAAAGGAGATTTACCACCTAGTGTTTCATAATTATGTGTTGCCTCTTTTTTTCTACTTAAGGTGATAATTTTTGCAATAAAACTTCTAAGTAAGCTACTTTTAATAGTTAAAATATTTTCATCATTAAACATATTTGTTAAAAATAGTTCTACCTCATTTAAATTGTTTGGCCCACCCATATTAAGAAGCACTACACCCCTACTCATCTTTAACTCCACTTGAAATTTCTAAAGTGATTATGCTATCTTCAACCTTACTTAAATCTCCCATTTCACCAGTTTTAATATAGTTTGCAAAAGCCATCAACTCTTTAAAAAGTGGTTCTTCTTTTTCAACTAAGCAGTTTCTAACTACATATGAAAAGTTTTTTTGATATGAAGAGTATTCAACTAAAGATTGAGACATCAAATCAGCCTCATAATACCCCTCTTTAGTTGCAACTTCTATGGTTCTTTTTCTAAATGGAGTTAGCCAATTTGTTGTTATGCTTGCAACTATTTCACTCTCAAGTTGGAAAGAAAGAATCGCATTATCTTCATGATTGTTATGAATTTTGCGAGATTTAAAAATAGCTTGCTTTTTAATTTCACAACTTGAGATAAATCTAATTAAATCAATATCATGAACAGCTAAATCAGTTAAAACTCCAACATCAGATATCCTAGGAGGGAAGGGCCCAACTCTAGTAATATCAATGCTGTAAATCTCTTTATCTTTTAACTCATTTTTCAAAGCTTTAACTACTGGATTAAATCTTTCAATATACCCCACGCACACTTTTGCGCCCACTTCTTTGGCTTTATTTAAAATCTCTTTACCCTCTTTTGCATTTGAAGCAACTGGTTTTTCAATGAAGAGATCTTTTCCTTTTTCTAAGAATTTAAGCGCAATCTCTTTGTGTAAAAAGGTTGGAACAACTATTAAGGCAGCATCAAAATCCACCTCTTTTATAAGTTTATCTACATCTTGATATAGCGGCTCTTCAAAACCATTTTGAGGAGATACATCGCAAAGCGCGACTAGCTCTACATTTGGGATAGTTTTTAAAACACGGTAGTGATTCCTCCCCATAGAGCCAAGCCCTACAAGGACAACCCTAATCATAAAACTTCCTTTAATGAAGCTATGATTTGCTCTTGATCCTCTTTTTTTAGATATGGACTCATTGGAAGACTCAAAATTTCGCTAGAAATTTGCTCACTTACTGGAAAATCTCCCTTTTTATACCCCAAATAAAAAAATGCAGGTTGCAAATGAAGAGGAATTGGGTAGTGAATGGCAGTTGGTATCTTCTTTTCATTTAAGTGCTTAATCACTCTATCTCTATCTTTAACTCTAATGGAATACTGTGCATATACGGAGGTTTTATGCTCATTTACTTTAGGCGTAATACAAAGAGCGCTCAGTGCTTTATCATATCTTTTAGCTACTTCATTTCGCTTTTTAAGCTCCTTTTTGAAACGCTTTAGTTTTACATTTAAAATGGCTGCTTGAATGGTGTCTAATCTTCCATTAATGCCAATATATTCATGCTTATATCTACTCTCTTGCCCATGATTTAATAGCATTTTAATTTTTTTAGCAAGATTGTCATCATTTAAAAGCAAAGCTCCTCCATCTCCATAGCATCCAAGAGGTTTTGAGGGAAAGAAACTTGTACACCCAATGGTAGATAAAGATAGGCTTTTTTTACCCTTATATTCTGCACCAAAACTTTGTGCCCCATCTTCAATCACTGGGATAGATTTTTTCTTTGCTATCTCATTTATCTCATCCATATCTGGACATTGGCCATATAAAGATACAGGCATTATGGCTTTTGTTTTAGGTGTTATGGCTCTTTTTAATTTGTTTGGATCTAAAGTATAATCATCCTCTTTAATGTCCACAAAAACAGGTTTTGCTTTTAAAAATGAGATAACTTCTGCTGAGGCAATGAAGGTAAAAGGAGTTGTGATTATCTCATCTTCTGGCCCAATATCCAAAGCCATCAAAGAGAGCAAAAGCGCATCAGTTCCGCTTGAGCAAGCTATTGCATGTTTTGTATCACAATATTTTGCAAGAGCATTTTCTAAAACTCCAATCTCTTTTCCCATGATAAACTCAGTAGAGTTTAAAACTGATTCAATTGCCTTTAAAAACTCATCTTTATCATTTAAGTAGGGAGTTTTCAAGTCGATAAATGGCATATTCATAAAAAGCCTTTGGTTGTTTTGTGAGAAAACGCATTATACTCTTTAGATGCTTTTAGGTTGATAAAGCTTTTTTGATAGAGAAATTTAAACCTATATTGGCTAAAATGATAAGAATTTTTACACAAGAGGAAGCTAAAATATGGACATTAGGGCTGAGTTTATTAAGTTTTTTGAAAAAAAAGGACATAAGTTTGTGCCAAGCGCACCCTTAGTCCCTGAAGATGCTAGTTTGCTTTTTACAAATGCGGGAATGGTTCCATTTAAAACTATTTTTACAGGTGAAGTTCCAATCCCAAATCCTCCACGAGCTGTTAGCTGTCAAACCTGTATTAGAGCAGGCGGAAAACACAATGATTTAGACAATGTTGGCTACACAGCAAGACACCATACTTTTTTTGAAATGCTTGGCAATTTTTCATTTGGGGATTATTTTAAAGAAGATGCCATTGCCTATGCTTGGGAGTTTATCACTGAGGTTCTGAAACTTCCTAAAGAAAAACTCTGGGTTACCATTCATGATAGTGATGATGAGGCGGAAGAGATTTGGCAAAAACATATCTCAAAAGATAGAATTTTAAGATTTGGAGATGAGGATAACTTTTGGCAAATGGGAGATACAGGGCCTTGCGGACCTTGTAGTGAGATATTTATAGACCAAGGTAAGGAGCATTTTAACTCCCCTGAGGATAGACTTGGCGGGGATGGAGATAGATTTTTAGAGATTTGGAATTTAGTTTTTATGCAGTATGAAAGATCTAGTGATGGTACTTTAACTCCTTTGCCAAAGCCATCAATTGATACAGGAATGGGGCTTGAGAGGATGGTTGCAGTAAAGGAGGGAAAATTTAGCAATTATGATAGCTCTTTATTTATGCCCTTAATCAATGAAGTTGCAAAGATTTGCAATAAGCCTTATGAGTATGAGAGTGGCGCAAGTTATAGAGTGATAGCAGATCATGTTAGGGCGAGCGCTTTTTTACTAGCCCAAGGGGTTAATTTTGACAAAGAAGGCAGAGGGTATGTTCTTAGAAGAATCCTAAGAAGAGCCATTAGACATGGATATTTGCTTGGAATTAGTGAGCCATTTATCTATAAGCTCTTAGATCCACTTTGTGATTTGATGGGTGGGCATTATGAGTATTTGGTAGAGAAAAAAGAGGCTATAGCCCAGCAAATCAAGCTTGAAGAGGAGAGATTTTTATCTACAATAGCTTTAGGATTAGAGCTTTTTCAAGAAGAGTTGAAAAATAGTAAAGAGTATTTTAGTGCTGATATAGCTTTTAAACTTTATGACACCTTTGGTTTTCCACTTGATTTAACTGTGGATATGCTTAGGGAAAAAGGCTTGAAAGTTGATATAGAGCGCTTTACCAAGCTTATGCAAGAGCAAAAAGATAGAGCTAAAGCTTCATGGAAAGGGAGTGGAGACAAGCTAGCTCAAGGGGAGTTTAAGCCACTTTTAGAAGAGTTTGGTGCAAATACTTTTGTGGGATATGAAAGACTTGAAGAGGATACAAAAATTTTAGCCTTAATGGATGAAGATTTTAAAATTACTGATAGTTTAAAAAAAGGCGAGAGTGGATGGGTGTTTTTAGAAAGTACTCCATTTTATGCACAAAGCGGTGGGCAGTGTGGAGATAGTGGTGAGCTTGAGGGTTTAGCCAAAGTTGAAGACACAAGGCCTTTTTTTGGATTAAACCTCTCACTTGTAAAAGCGTACAAAAACTTAGAAAAAGGGATGAGAGTAAGGGCAAATGTTAGTAGTGATAGAGAAGAGATTATAAAACACCACTCCGCTACTCATTTAATGCACGCAGCGCTTAAAAAAATTTTAGGAGATCATGTATCTCAAGCTGGCTCTTTAGTTGAAGCTTCAAGGCTTCGCTTTGACTTTTCTCATCCAAAAGCATTAACTAATGAAGAGATTAAAGAGGTTGAAAGAGTTGTAAATGAGTATATATTTAGTGCTTTTAGCAATAAAACTGAATATATGCCACTAAAAGAGGCTAAAAAAAGCGGAGCAGTTGCGCTTTTTGGTGAAAAGTATGATGAGAATGTAAGAGTCGTTAGCTTTGGAGGTGCTAGTAAGGAGCTTTGTGGGGGAGTCCATGTAAAAAATAGTGCAGAAATAGGCTTGTTTTTTATAGTAAAAGAGTCAGGTGTTAGTGCTGGGGTTAGAAGAGTTGAAGCAGTTTGTGGAAGAAGTGCTTTAAAGCTTGCAAAATCATGGCAAGATGAAGTGGCCTTGGCTTTAAATGAGTTAAAATCACAAAGCTTAAACCTTGGCATAAATAGATTAAAAGATGAAAATAGAGCCTTAAAAAAAGAGATAGAAACTTTACAAAAAAGTAAACAATCTCCACTTAAAAGTGAGAATTTTAAAGGAGTTGAGCTCATTATTGATGAGGTAGAGGCTGGAGACATTAAGCAAATTATAGATGAGGTTAAAAACCAAAAACAAAGTGTTGCTATTTTACTGTTTCAAAAAAAAGATGATAAAGTTTTAATTGCTGCTGGGGTTAAAAATGCACCAATAAAAGCTGGAAGTTTGATTAAAGAGATAGCTCCAAAAGTTGGAGGCGGAGGTGGCGGAAGAGATGATTTTGCTCAAGCAGGAGGTAAAAATCCAGCTGGCATTAAGGATGCAAAAATTGCAGCAAAAGAGTATGTTAAGAGTGTATTGGAGGTATGATGCGCGAACTTTTAATTGAAATTTTTGGGAATTTTACTAGGCTTATAATTTTACTTCACATAGTTTCTGCTACATTGTTAATTGGTGGGCTTTTTGTTTTAAGAGTAGTGGCAGCTCCCGTTTTAAAAAGAATTAAAGATGACAAAGATAGAGTAGAGAAGTCTCTTTTTCTAATGAAACGCTTTGGTATTTTTGTACTACCAGTTATGTTGGTGCTTATTTTAGCTTCAGTTTTTATGAATGTAGGACTTGGTTTTAAATATGGAAATCCAACTATGTATATCTTAGTTCATACAAAAGAAGCCATTTGGACTTTTATTGCATTTAATTTTATATATATGATTTTTAAGTATAAAAATGCAAAAAAAGCATACAGTGAAGGGGAGTGGGTAGAGGCGGAGGAGAATATAGTTTTAATGATAAATTATCTAATCCCATTAAACTTTGTATTAGGATTTATAGCTACATATTTAGGGATTATTTTAAGAGGATATTGATGTTAATTTTAGCTTCAAACTCAGCAACAAGAGCCCAAATCTTAAATGAAAATGGCATTAATTTCATTCAAAAAAATATAGATTTTAATGAAAAGCAAATTAAGTTCTCTTTGCCAAAAGAGTATGTTTATAGTGTAACAAAAGGGAAATATGAGCACTTTTTAAGCACTCATGGAGATAAAGATCCATTTGTTTGTGCTGATACCATAGTTGTTTGCAAAGAAGAGATTTTACAAAAAGCTAAAGATAAGAATGAAGCTAAAAAGATGCTTTTAAAACAAAGTGGCTCAAAAGTAAAGATTATTACATGTATGATTTACCACTCAAAAAACCTTCATTTAGAGGATTTAAGCGTTACAACTTACCAGTTTAAGCCATTTGACATAAATAGATTAGAAGAGTATTTAAACTCCAACAAATGGGAAGGAAAGGCTGGAGCTTGCATGGTTGAGGATTTTTGTAAAGAGTATATTTTAACTACAAATGGATTAAAAAGTACAGCTAGAGGGCTTAGTGTAGAAAAACTTATTCCATTTTTAGGAAATTTATGAGTTTGGAGTGTAAAAAAGTCTTCATTAAGAGTAAAGATAGAGTTTTAGTTGATATATGTTTTAAAATAGAGAAAAGTTTAGCTTTAGTTGGAGAGAGTGGTAGTGGAAAAAGTTTAACTCTTAAAGCTCTTCTTGGGCTAATTCCATCAAGTTTG
This sequence comes from Campylobacteraceae bacterium, assembly GCA_012521935.1. Lineage (GTDB taxonomy): Bacteria > Campylobacterota > Campylobacteria > Campylobacterales > Campylobacteraceae > JAAYLJ01. Next base: position 11,634 of record JAAYLJ010000022.1, read on the forward strand.
CATTATGAAGTGGATTGTAGCGCGCCTTTTGAGTTAAAAAGAGGAGAGAGCGTCTCATTTGTACCTCAAAACCCTTTTACTGCGCTTTCACCTTTAACTAAGATAAAAGATCAATTTTTTCACAATGAGGCAGGTGAGTTTTTAAAAATGGTAAAGCTTGATAGCGAAATTTTAAAAAGATTTCCACCAGAACTTAGTGGCGGACAGCTACAAAGAGTGGTGATAGCAATGGCTATTTCAACAGATCCAAAACTGATTTTACTAGATGAGCCAACTACTGCGCTTGATTTAAAAACTACAAAATCTATTTTAAAACTTTTAAAAAATTTGCAAAATGAGTTAAATTTTTCTATGCTATTTGTAACTCATGATATAGACTCAGCAAAGGAGTTGTGCGAGGATATAGTGGTGCTAAAAAATGGAAAAGTAGTTGAAGAGGGCAAAATGCAAGAGGTTTTAAAAAAGCCTAAAAACCCATATACAAAAGCCTTAATTGAGGCAGGATTTTCAAATAAAGAGTTTAGAAAATGAGATATCTTTTTGTTTTTTTTACCATTAGTGTCATTTTTGTAGTTGGTGGATTTATATATATCTACTCTCAAATTAGATTTGATGCTTACTCAATAATAGATTATAAACCAAAACTTACTACTCAATTTTTTGATAGGAATGGAAAATTAGTTGCAAACTTATTTGATGGAGAACATAGGCTCTATACAACTTATGAAGAGATTCCACCAAGAGTGATTGAAGCGCTAGTCGCCATTGAAGATACATCTTTTTTTGAACACAGTGGGATAAATATTGAGGCAATTTTTAGGGCAATCATTAAAGATATTAAAGCTATGAGTTTAGTTGAGGGGGCTAGCACCATAACCCAGCAGCTTATAAAAAATGTTGTATTAACTAGAGAAAAGACAGTAAAAAGAAAGCTAAATGAAGCGGTGTTGGCTTTAAAAATTGAAAATGAGTTGACAAAAGAGGAGATTTTACAAAGATATTTAACTCATGTATATTTAGGACATGGATATTATGGCATTAAAAGCGCCGCGATGGGCTATTTTAATAAAAAATTAAATGAGTTAACACTAAAAGAGAGTGCACTTTTAGTTGGTCTTGCAAAAGCCCCAAGTAGCTATGATCCTACAAGAAATTTTGATTTAGCGCTAGCTAGAAGCCATCAAGTGCTCTCAAGAATGAGAAGCTTAGGATGGATTAGCGAAGATGAGTATATAAGCGCGCTAAATGAAGAGCTTTTAGTGTTTGATGAATCTTTAACACAAAATAGAGCACCCTATGTCATAGATGAAGCGATTAGGCAGCTTAATAAAAGTATTGACAATTTAAAAACAGGTGGATATAGCGTACATTTAACTATCGATCTTTTAATGCAACAAATTGGACATGAGGCGGTAAATAAAGGGATAGATGGGATTAAAAGTAGAGATAAAGAGGCAGATGAGCCTAAGCTAAATGGTGCTTTAATTGCCATGAAGGCTAATAGTGGAGAAATGTTAGCTTTGGTTGGCGGGGCTGATTATAGTAAGAGTAATTTTAACCGAACAGTTCAAAGCATAAGACAGCCAGGAAGTAGTTTTAAACCTTTCTTGTACCAATCCGCATTAGATATGGGTTACTCTCCATATAGTTTAATCCCAGATATTTCAAGGGTTTACACCAACTCTAAAGATGAAGATGATAGC
>JAAYLJ010000173.1 GCA_012521935.1 Campylobacteraceae bacterium
GATTCAATGTCTAAAAACTCATCTTCTTTAGAGTTTTATCATTTTTAAAGAAGATGAGAGTTGAGCTATTTAATTGAGTAGTTTATTATGAGCACATGAAGTATTTTGATATAATCACTCCTTTTAAAAGTTGGGACGACCCAGCGTCTTTATTCACAGGGGACGGCCTCAAATTTTCCTAAAGGCTCTCCATGAACTGGACAATACTATTTTTAGCTGGAATTTTTGAGATATTTTGGGCCGTTGGCTTAAAATATAGTGATGGATTTACAAAACTAACTCCTACTATATTCACACTCATTACTATGGTTGTAAGTTTTTATCTTTTAAGTTTAGCCCTAAAAACCCTCCCCATAGGTACTGCTTATGCCGTCTGGGTAGGGATTGGAACTATTGGGACAGTAATTGCTGGGATATTTTTATTCAATGAATCAATGAGCCTATTTAGGATGATAAGTATCTTATCTATTCTTTTAGGAATCATGGGTTTAAAACTCACTACTAGTTAAAAAGATACTCTGGAATCCAGAGTATCAATCTTCATCAGTTTTTAAAACCGCACCACTACTTGCATTTGTAACAAGCTGTCTATACTGCTTTAGCCAACTGCTTTTTATCTTTTTCTTTATAGGTTCAAACTTAGCCTGCCTTGCTTGGATTTCAATCTCATCTAAATGGGCATGAATTTCATAAGTATCAACATCAATTGTTATCTTATCTCCATTTTCAATAAGACCAATGAGCCCACCCTCAGCTGCCTCGGGGCTAACATGTCCAATGCTAAGGCCTCTAGTAGCACCTGAAAAACGCCCATCAGTAACTAAGGCAACACTTGCCCCAAGTCCCATACCCATGATGAGTGAGGTTGGAGATAGCATCTCTTGCATTCCTGGCCCACCTCTAGGCCCTTCATATCTGATGATAACCACATGTCCAGGTTTGACTTTATTCCCAACTATGCCACTTATCGCCTCTTGTTGCGAATTAAAGCAGATAGCCTCACCCTCAAATCTTCTCTCCCCAACTATGCCAGCAGTTTTGATGACACACCCCTCTTGCGCTAAATTCCCAAAAAGTACGGCTAATCCTCCAACTTTTGAGTATGGATTGTCTATTGTGTGGATGATTTTAGTATCTTTTATATCTGCATCTTTAACTCTCTCCCCCATTGTTTCACCAGTTACAGTTAAATTATCAAGATGGAGTATCTCATTTTCTCTTTTGCTAATCTCATTCATAACTGCTGACACTCCACCAGCTTTGTGGATATCTTCCATGTGTACAGTTTCTAAAGATGGGGCAATCTTTGCAATATGCGATACATTTTGACTTATCTTGTTTATATCTTCAATGTTAAAATTAACTCCAGCCTCTTTTGCGATGGCTAACATATGTAAAACAGTGTTAGAGCTTCCGCCCATCGCCATATCTATAGCAAAAGCGTTATTTATAGCTTTTTCATTAATGATATTTCTTAACTTAAATCTCTCATCTAAGGCTATCTCACACACTCTTTTTGCAGCTTTTCTATAAAGCTCTTCACGCTCTTTTGTTAGGGCTAAAATAGTTCCATTTCCAGGAAGTGCAATCCCCATAGCTTCCATTAGAGTATTCATTGAGTTTGCTGTAAACATACCTGAACACGATCCTCCACTAGGGCAGGCATTGCACTCAATGTCAAATAGCTCATCCTCATCTATTTCACCCTGATTAAACTGTCCAACTGCCTCAAAAGCTGTTGTTAAATCTATAGGTTTTCCATCTTTTGTGTACCCTTTTTTCATTGGGCCACCACTTACAAAAACGGTTGGAACATTGACCCTTAATGCCCCCATTATCATGCCTGGAACTATCTTATCGCAGTTTGGAATACAGATCATCGCATCAAGCATATGAGCATTCATAACTGTTTCTATGGAGTTTGCTATGATTTCTCTACTTGGAAGCGAGTAGAGCATCCCCTCATGCCCCATCGCAATCCCATCATCCACCCCAATGGTATTAAACTCAAATGGAACACAACCATTAGCTCTAATTTCATCTTTTATGATTTTTGAAACCTCATTAAGAAAAAAGTGTCCTGGGATTATCTCTATGAAGGAGTTTGCAACCCCAATAAATGGTTTTTCAAAATCCTCATCTTTAAGTCCCGTTGCTCTTAGTAGGCTTCTATGGGGAGTTTTATCAAACCCTTTTTTGACTATATTGCTACGCATGCTAATCCTTTTTTAAGCTCAAATATTTTAAAAATTATTATACCCCAAAGCGTAAGTTAGGCAAAACTTTGAATAAATTCTTTACTTTTAAAGATTCTTTTGATATACTTCCACTCTTTTTATTAGATATGCGGGAATAGCTCAGTGGTAGAGCACAACCTTGCCAAGGTTGGGGTCGCGAGTTCGAACCTCGTTTCCCGCTCCATTTAAAAGCCCGGGTGGCGAAATTGGTAGACGCAAGGGACTTAAAATCCCTCGAACATTTTGTTCGTACCGGTTCAATTCCGGTCTCGGGCACCACCAAGGCGGCATGGCCAAGTGGTAAGGCAGGAGCCTGCAAAGCTCTTATCCCCGGTTCAAATCCGGGTGTCGCCTCCAAGACATGCATTTTCGGGAGATGGCTGAGCGGCCGAAAGCGGCGGTCTTGAAAACCGTTGAGGTGAGAGCCTCCGGGGGTTCGAATCCCTCTCTCCCGGCCATTTTAATTATCTTTTAGTTCCAACTATATCCCCAAAGAGTAAAACATCTTCCAAAACAGCTTTAACAGCAAGCCCATCGCTATCTAAGTTTATCAATAGTTCGCCCTTATTGCTTGAAAAGATTGGTTCATTTAAAACTACTTTTACAAAAATCCCATCATCCATTTTTAAAATTTTTTTAGCTCTTTCTAAATCATCTTTTACTGGAAATTCTATATCAACTCTTCCATCTTTTTTATTTCCACCAACTGCATATGAAGTGTGATTTTCCCTCTTTGTTAAAAATAAAGAACTATTGAAAAATAGGCTTAATATATCGTTTTTTGCGTAAAAATCATTTTTAGATTTTTCATACTTTTCACCTTCAAATCTTTCTAAATAGACTACTTCATTTTCATGATCAAAGCTATAAGTTTTAGTCACACTCTTTTTATTGTTTTTCCTTGTTTTGCTATATTTTAAGGGTAAAAGTTGCCCATCTTCCACTATGCCCTCACTGACAAATAGCTCCTCTCTTCCATTTGATAAAAATTTTGCAAAACCTTTGGTTTTAGCTAAAAC
>JAAYLJ010000174.1 GCA_012521935.1 Campylobacteraceae bacterium
TATATATGTCAGTCTTTGGAGTCAAAGGAGCTATCAATAGTATGATAGATGGACACAAAGAAGAAGAAGAGGTAAGAATACTACATAGTACTTACTACAATAAGTTAAAGAAAGAGGGGAAAGTGTAAAATAATGAAACAGATGAAAAAAAATTTGAATCATTATTTTTACTTATAATTTTTATAGCTTGCTCCAAAAATATGCAAAAAAAGCATATTTTTGGACTGGCGCATTAAAGGGAGGCAAAAGAAAGGTTAAAAAAATATAAAAAAAGAAAAGAGAGCTTAACCAAGCAAAAACTACCATAAAAAACAGTTAAAATCTATCTCAAAACCTTTTAAAATAGGGATTTGATTCTTTGTATTAAGAATGATTTAAACAAGTAGAGTTTACAATTCGGTAAACACTCTTTGACCAAAAGAGCTTGTTTTATACATAAAGAGTTGAATTTTTAGTAAGTTAAAAGGTAACAAAATGATAGATAAAAAAACTACAGACAAAGCAAGAGCCCTATACTATGGACTATTAAGCAAGATGTTTGTTTATAGTACAAAAGAGGATAGATTTGAGGGAATTGATGATGCTTTGGCCATAATCACTACAAATCCACTTGATGAACACTCCGCAAATGCTGCAAAAAGACTACTTGAGATTATTGATACAAAAGGAATAGACTATTTAAAAGAGGAGTTTGAAGTACTCTTTCATCTTTTTTATGGAAAAGAGGTTAAAACATCGGCTTCTTACTATTTAGAAGGGATTGAAGCTGGAGAAAAACTTGTTGAAGTTAGAAGTTTTTTAGCAAGAACTAAGATTAGAAGAGATGAAAGCTTTTACAAAGATAATGAAGATACTATCCCATTTTTACTCTCATTTATGAAAGAGTTAATTGAAGAAGAGATGAGTGGTGAGAAGAGTTATGCAAACATAGAGCACTGTTTATTTAATGAAGTCATCAACCCATTTATAGATAGATTTATAGAGCAGTTATTTAACCATGAAAAAAGTGATGCGTATAAAGATGTAGCCATCATTTTAAACTCATTTATTGAGTTTGAAAGACTCTATTTTGAAATTGCAAGACCAGCAAAACAAGAGGTAATAAAAACTAAAAAAGAGCTTGAGTATGAAAAAGAGATGGCAAGAAGAGCAGCTAATAGAGCTAAAAAAGAGGCTGATAAATTTCAAAAAAGCTACTGTTAAAGAGGTTATGAGTCTATTTGTAAAAAGTAGAGCTATAACCTCTTTGGGTTAAATCAAAAACAAAGGAGGATTGTATGCAAGAAGCAAGACGAAGCTTTTTAAAAAAAGCAGCGGTTGCAAGCGCTGTGACAACAGTTGGCGCAGTGGCAGCTTCTGATAAGTCAGCTTACAATTCGGGTGGCGTTGTTGTAGGGAAGTCTCCAAAAAAAGAGATTCTTTACAAGAAAACAAAAGAGTGGGAACTGTTTTATCAGTCAGCTCAGTAGAAAGGAGAGGCTAAATGCAAGAGAATACTACTCGTGTTCTAGCGCATAAAGTGGGTCGTCGAAGCTTTTTAAAGATGGCAGCAGTAGCTGGCGCTTTTGGAGCAACTTCCGCTTTTGCTAGCAGTGGTGCAACTAGGCAGGCCACAGAGGAAGAGGTAAAAAATCCATTCCCTGGCTCAAAAAAGGTAAAAACCATCTGTACATCATGTTCAGTTGGCTGTGGAATCATCGCTGAAGTTCAAAACGGTGTTTGGGTACGCCAAGAAGTAGCGCAAGATCACCCAGTAAGTTTAGGCGGACACTGCTCTAAAGGTGCTGGAATGATAGATCTTGTTAGATCAGAGACTAGAGTAAAATATCCAATGGTTAAGCAAAATGGAAAATGGCAAAGAATCAGTTGGGATCAAGCACTTGACCAAATTGCTAAAAAACTTGGAGATTTACGCGAAAAAGATGGACCAGATTCGGTTCAATTTCTTGGATCAGCCAAAATAGGAAATGAGCAAGCATACTACTTTAGAAAGTTTGCTGCATTTTTTGGAACAAACAACACAGATCACCAAGCACGAATCTGACATAGCTCAACAGTCGCCGGTGTGGCGAATACATGGGGTTACGGAGCTATGACCAACCACTTAGGTGATATCCAAAATTCTAAAGCAATTATTATTTTTGGATCAAGTCCAGCTGTTAACCATCCTGTTGGTTTTCAACACTTTCTAAAAGCAAAAGAGAGAAACAATGCTCAAATAATTGTAGTAGATCCTAGATTTACTAGAACTGCTGCAAAAGCTGATCATTATGCTCCAATCCGTCCTGGAACTGATGTGGCTTTCATGTATGGAATGATGCACATCATTTTTGAAAAAGGGTGGGAAGACAAAAACTATATCAATGATAGAGTTTATGGAATGGATGAGATTAGAAAAGAGGCTAAAAAATGGACTCCAGAAGTTGTAGAAGACGTTACTGGTGTTCCAGCTGAAACTCTAATCCAAATCACAACAGTATATGCTAAAAATAGACCTGGAACTCTTATTTGGGCTATGGGTTTAACTCAGCATAGTGTTGGTACATCAAATACTAGAATCGCTCCAATTCTCCAACTTGTTCTTGGAAACATGGGTAAAGAGGGCGGCGGTACAAACATTCTAAGAGGCCATGATAATGTTCAAGGTGCTACAGATATGGGATGTTTGGCAGATAACCTTCCTGGATATTATGGGTTAGGAGAGCCTGCGTGGAAATATTTCGCTTCTAGCTGGGGAGTAGATTTTGAATGGCTAGTTGGAAGATTTAAATCTAAAGAGATGATGAGTAGGCCCGGATTCTCCCTAGCAAGATGGTATGAGGGGGCAACAGGTGAGGGTGAGACTATCTCAAATAATGCAGGAACAAAACTTAAAGCACTATTTGTTTTAGGAAATGGAATCACTTCAATTTCGCAACAAGCTAGAGTAAAAGCTGGACTTGATGCTTTGGAAATGCTAGTTTTAGTAGATCCTTTTGTAAATGAGGCAGCAGTCCTTACAGATAAGCAAGATGGAGTTTACTTACTTCCAGCAGCAACTCAGTTTGAAACAAGCGGTTCAGTTGTAGCAACAAATAGAAGTGCGCAGTGGAGATATAAAGTAGTTGAGCCTCTTTATGAGTCAAAAGAGGATCATGAGTTGATGTTTGAGCTTGCAAAAAGATTAGGCTTTTATAAAGAGTACACAAAAGCTATGCTCATGAAAGAGAATAAGAAAGATTTCATCTGGCCTGATGATGCGACTGATGAGATAGCTAGAATTGTTAAGTCAATTGGCTTAACAGGCTGTACAGCAAAAAGATTAAAAGCTCATACAGATAATTGGCACCTGTTTGATGAAGTAAGCTTGCGTGGATATGGACCGATGAAAGGCGAATACTACGGGCTTCCATGGCCATGCTGGACTGAGACTCATAGTGGATCTCCAGTTCTATACAATGTAGATAAGCCAGTTAGCGAAGGCGGAATGGGCTTTAGAAATAGATTTGGTATGGAACACAACGGTGTTAGCCAAATGGCAGGGGATTCGGTTACAGTAAAAGGGTCTAAAATTAAGGGCGGACACCCACAAATCACTAAAGATAATATTGAGCAGATTTTAGGCATCAAACTAACTGAAGCTGAAAAAGCAAAAATGGGGCCAAGCTGGGCAATGGATAAGAGCAACATCATTGTAGAAAAATGTATGGAAGCTGGAGTTGCACCTTATGGTAATGCTAGAGCTAGAACCATTGTTTGGAATTTTCCAGACCCAATTCCAATGCATCGTGAGCCAATTCACTCACCAAGAACTGACTTAGTTGCAAAATATCCATCTTATAAAGAGGATAAAAAGATGCACTACAGGGTAACAACTAAGTTTGCATCATTGCAACAAAGTAAAGATTTTGCAAAAGAGTTCCCGATCAACTTAGTTACAGGAAGACTTGTAAATATGAATGGATCTGGTGTTGAGAATAGAGGATCTAAATATTTAGTTGAGCTAACTCCAGAAATGTTTGCTGATATAAATCCAGATTTAGCAGCAAATTATGGAATTAGAAATGGTGACATGATGTGGGTACACTCACCTGAGGGAACTAAGGTTAAGGTAAAAGCTAGATTTACCCAATCAGTACTACCAGATCGTATTTTCTTACCATTTCACTGGGCGGGACACTTCCAAGGTAAAGATTTAAGTGAGAGATACCCAGAAGGTACTAAACCATATTCAGTTGGAGAGAGTGCGAATACAGTAACAAACTACGGATATGACATTATCACTCAAATCCCTGAAACAAAAGGCGGTTTGTGCCGCATTGAAAAAGCGTAAGGGAGAGAGAAAATGAGCATGTCAAGAATGAAATTTTATTGCGATGAAGCTAGATGTATCCAGTGTGATGGATGTAGTATCGCATGTGCAGAAGCTCATCAGCTTCCTGTAGGTATCAATAGAAGAAAGGTTATAACGCTTAATGAGGGCGTTCAAGGGAAAGAATTTTCCATATCCATCGCATGTATGCACTGTACAGATGCACCTTGTGAGCAAGTATGTCCAGTAGATTGTTTCTACATTAGAGAAGATGGAATAGTTCTTCA
>JAAYLJ010000175.1 GCA_012521935.1 Campylobacteraceae bacterium
GCGCGTGAAAATTGATAAACGCGATTTTATCGAGGCCAAAGAAGCCCTTTTAGCCAGCAAAGACATCCAGGGCGTGCGCGATACAATGGATTGGGCAAAGATAGGCGGCTATGCAGATTGGGCGTACTACCAAAAGCGTTTTAAGCCCGCTGCCCAAAGGCTACTTGAAGAGTACGCCCAAGGGGGCAAGTAAAGAAGAGGGGTTATCCCCTCTTCACATCAAACAAATTTTCAGGAAGCCCATTACTTCGGGCATACTGCCTCAAAAACCCCTGCTCTCCAAGTTTAGCTAACTGTTTTCTTCGGGGGGCAACAATAAAAAGCTCATAAAACGTAATAAGAAGAAAAGGAATTCCTAAGAAAAAAGTTGCTTCTGCTATTGTGCGCTTGAAAAGCTATTTTTCTTTCGCTTTTTTGTTTTGGCTATACACTTTTTTATTATTTTCAAGTCCATCTAAAAAGACGGCTTCTTTATACTGCGGCTTTTCAACCAACATATCAAGATATGGATTAATAACATTTTTCCCAAGTCCGCCCCACGCCATAATTAAAATCGCTACGATCATAACAAAAAATGCAAAGACATACCTAGCCCCGCGCGCAAACACTCCTCGCTGCGCCCAGCGTAGCGCAGTCTCGATACCATTTACTTTTTTAAGAGTGGCGACATCTCCCGCACACTCAAACTTTACTTCATTAATGCGGTTTTGTACTTCAGGGCTCATACTTATCTCCTTCAAAAAGCATAATTATAGCATGAAACATTAGGAGCTTCCCCGTGGCTCGGGCTTGAATTTTTACATGTAAAAACGAGTACACGGTACTCGCTGAAAGTTCTAATCCCTAAGCCGAAAATACAAACATCCAATTTTCCCCTTATTTCCCCTTTTTTTGCTGCGCACCAGGGTAGAGCCTCACCAAAGCAGTGCTTCCCTTTCTTCTTCCCGCCAGCCACTTATCTATATTTCATCATTTCGCACCTATTAACCTACCATCTACTCCCTCGCATTTAAAGGGGCAAGTGGTGAACATAAACCACTTCGTTTTTTATCCTTCCCCATGGCTTGCGCCACCCCTTGAAATACTCCCTCGCAGATGCTAACGGTCGGTGCCGAAAGATGAAGATAAGCGAAGACGGGAGAAAGGTAAGCCCAAGGTGAGGCATATCTCCACCCTTAAAAAAGGGAAAGGGGGAAAGCCTCAGAATCAGAAAAAGCTCAAACAAGAGAAAGGATTTGAAATGAAAGCACAAGACCAACTTAACCAAACAGTAGAGAGATTGATCGAGAAAATCGAACAATGCGGCACAAAGTGGATCCAGCCCTTTAATGCTAGTTTTCCACAAAACTACAAAACAAATACAAGCTACAATGGCTTAAACATTCTTAATCTTTGGATGGAAGCAGAAGATCGAGGCTACAGCACGAATTACTGGCTTACTTTTAACCAGGTAAAAGAGCTCAAAGGCCAAGTTAAAAAAGGTGAGCGCTCAACGCCTATTTTCTTTTTCAAACCAATCAAAAAGCTAGTTGAGGATGAAGAGACAGGAGAGCGCGAAGAAAAAACAATTCCAGTGCTAAAAATGTACTATGTTTTTAATATCGAGCAAACCACGTTAGAAGTTCCAACGATTGAAACCCAGGAAAAAGAGAACATTGAGCAATTCATTACAAATTATGGAATCCAAATCAGAAAAAGCCACAAAGGCGCGTTTTATATGCCAGCCACTGATTACATTGGAATGCCTGCACAATCTGATTTTTTATCACCTGATCTTTACTATGCCGTTTTGTTTCATGAGCTAGCGCACAGCACAGGCCACACAAGCCGATTAAATAGAGACTTAAGCGGAAACATGAAGGGCAACGAAAAAGCTCTTAAAAGCTACGCTAAAGAGGAATTAATCGCAGAAACTACAAGAGCATTTCTCCAAGTTCATTTTGGCCTAAACACCACAGACATGGAAGAGCAAAACGCAGCATATTTAAAGAGTTGGCTAAAACCCTTAAAAGACGACCCAAAAATGCTTTGGAAGATTTTTAGCGATGCCTCAAAAGCGTTTAACTTCTTAATCCAATTTGCCAAGAACGAAGAGGCCGCAGCGTAAAGCTGCACCTCTTTTTCAAGAGGCGGTTTGCCTCGCGAAACGTAACCGTTTCGCGTAATGCTCCCAAAGGGTTTTTGGTCGCAGGAAAAAGAGAAAAAATCAAATCAGGTTGGAAATAGGTTGGAAGAGTTTTTTAAGAGAGCTTGAAAAGCCCTAAATTTGGGGGTTTAAGAAACTATGGCAGAGAGGAAGGGATTCGAACCCTCGAAGGCTTGCACCTTACGCGCGTTCCAGGCGCGCTCCTTCAACCACTCGGACACCTCTCTTTGGAGGGAAATTATACAAAAGCTGTTCTTATTTTCATGTTAATTTTGCAAGAGTCGAAATGAAACTTTTGTGGTTGTTTTGTAGGAGTGTGTAGCGTAGCCACAATCAAGGTGAATATTCACCTAACTTTTAGGGGGTGGTGTGATTTCCTAAAAGCTTAACGACTCTTGCAAAAGATTCATTTAATTTGCAGGAGAAGAGTTACAAATTAAATTGTTGGAATTCTACCAATTTTTGATGGCGAAAAAATTGCCTTAAATCAAGAAAATTTTATAGTAATATACTATTACATTAATTAAAAGGAGTCTTTGTGAAATTAGATAAAGCACAAAAGAGATTTTACTTTAAACTTTTACTTGGAATAGTTTTTATATTGTCAATGACAATATCAAGCATCTATAGACATTTTAATTAAAAGTGGTGATCACGATTGGACTTGAACCAACGACCCCTACCATGTCAAGGTAGTGCTCTACCAACTGAGCTACGCGATCAAAATAGGCGTTATTTTACCCCAAATATTTATATTTGGGCTTAAAAAAACTCTAAGACAACTCTTTTTTAAAGATTGATCTATATAAAATCATGGCAACAGCTAGATTTATCATTGCATCTGCTAGGTTAAAAACTGCAAACTCAAACCACTTGTGCCAAAAAATATAATCCACAACCCCACCATGATAAAATCTATCAAAAAGATTGCTAATACCAGATCCAATGATGATCCCAAAAGCCCTGCCATGAAGAGATACTAATGGTTTATTGAAGATAAGATATAAAACTATCATACATAGCAATAATATTTGTAAATATTTTAACCATGGTCCTAAAGATGAGAGCATGGAGAATGCAACACCTTTATTGAAAGTTAAGATAATCGAAAAAAACTCTCCCTCGTATCTTAATCCATGAAAAACAATGCCATATTTTACAATCTGATCAAAAATAAGCGCTAAAAATAGAGATAAAATTAACCCAAGCCACTCTTTAGGCACTTAAAGCCTTTTTGAAAAACTCCTCTAAAGTTACCATTTTTTGTTCGATTAATTTAATATCCTCACCCTCAAGTAGCACTCTAAGTAGTGATTCAGTTCCAGAGTATCTTATGAGATGTCTTATTTTATCTTTTTCAAGTTCACTCTCAAGCTCCTTGAAGCCAGGAAGAGTATCTATGGGTATTTTTTTGCTAGTAGGTATATTTTTCATAAGTTGTGGATATAGTCCAAATGGATTTAGTAACTCACTAGCGCTCTTTTTTGTAGTTAGCATATAAGCCATTACTTGCAAGGCAGCAACTAGTGCGTCGCCAGTTTTAGCGTACTCATTAAATATAATATGTCCACTTTGCTCTCCACCAAAATTAAGTCCACTCTCTTTTAAAGTCTCTAAAACATACTTATCCCCTACATTGCACCTTTTTAAACCAATCCCCTCTTTTTTCAAAAACTCTTCTAAAGCTTGGTTACTCATTATAGTTGCAGCGATAGCCCCACCTTTTAAGTTTCCACTTTTTTTCAAATAAAGCGCTAATGCCCCTAAAAGCTTATCTCCTTCTACTACATTCCCTTTTTCATCAACAACAACAACCCTATCAGCATCTCCATCAAATCCAAATCCCACATCAGCTCTTAATTTTTTAACTCTTTGACTAAGCTCTTGCGGATATAAAGCTCCACAATTTAAATTTATATTGCTTCCATTAGGATCATTTGCCATCACTATGGTTTCAGCTCCTAATTCATTAAAAATGGTAGGTGCAACCTTGTAAGCAGCTCCATTTGCAACATCTAGCACTACTCTAAGTCCACTTAATGTTAAATCTTTTGGAAAAGAGTTTTTAATTTGCACTATATATCTACCAATGACATCATCAATTCTTTTAGAACTTCCTATTTGAGTCTCTTGTTTTTGGTTTTGTTCAATTAGTTCACTATTAAAAAAAATCTTCTCTATTTGTGCTTCTGCTTTTTCATCTAATTTATCACCCTTATGATCAAAAAATTTAATCCCATTATCGTAATAAGGATTATGCGAAGCGCTTATCATTATGCCAGCATCGCATCTCATATCCTCAGTTAAAAAAGCTATGGCAGGCGTTGGCATTGGGCCAATTTGCCTAACATCATATCCCACAGCGGTAAGCCCAGCAACAATGGCTGTTTCAATCATATATCCACTTCTTCTAGTATCTTTTCCAATGATTATTTTATTTGTTTTTGAATTTTTTCTAAAATATATTCCAGCTGCCATAGCAAGTCTCATTGCTGTTGCTGCATCTAAAACTTTCCCAGCTTTTCCCCTAACCCCATCTGTTCCAAAAAGTTTCATCATTTTTTCCTCAATGAGTAGTTTTAAAGGTGATATTGTATCATAGGGTGATTAAATTAGCCCAAATATCTTAGTAGAATGGTTAAAATATGCTTAAAATAAGTTTTTTTTAACTTTTGATTCTGTATAATCCTACACTTAAATTTTTATAAAAGGTTACCAAACATGGCCAATCATAAGTCTGCACTAAAGCGCGCAAGACAGACTGAAGCACGCACAATTCGAAATAGATTTTATCGAACTAGAATTAAAAATCTTACAAAAGCTGTTCACACTGCAATTGAACAAGGCGATCAAGAAGCCGCTGTAGTTGCATTAAAAGCAGCAAATCAAAATATCCATAGTTATGTAAGTCGTGGTATTTTGAAAAAAAATACAGCTGCTAGAAAGGTAAGTCGCCTTGCAAAAGCAGTTAACTCGTTAAACCAAGCCGCTAACTAATTTGCGGCTAAACCTACAATGCTAGTCGAAAAACTTCAACCCTTTCTTGATAGATACAGTGAATTAAGCTCTTTGCTTAGCTCTCCTACTATTACTAATGATATAAAAAAGATGACAGAGCTCTCAAAAGAGCACTCTAGCTTAGAAGATATCAAAGAGGCAGCAACAGCCTATTTGGATGTTTGCAATCAAATAGAAGAGAATAAATCTTTAATTGAAGATCCAGAGCTTAGTGAGCTTGCAAAAGAGGAGCTAAAAGAGCTTGAGCCTGAAAAAGAGAGATTAGAAGAGGAGATAAAACTTCTTTTAATCCCTAAAGATCCAAATGATGAGAGGAATATCTTTTTGGAGCTAAGAGCAGGTACTGGTGGGGACGAAGCTGCTTTATTTGTATCTGATTTGCTTAAAGCTTATATTAGATACGCTGAAAATAGAGGTTGGGGCGTTGAAATGGTAAGCCAAAGCGAAGGGATAATGGGTGGCTTAAAAGAGGTGATTGTTCTTATTAAAGGTAAGGGTGCATATAGTAGGATGAAGTTTGAGGGTGGAGTTCATAGAGTTCAAAGAGTTCCAGCAACAGAGTCGCAAGGAAGAGTGCACACTTCAGCCATAACAGTTGCAGTTATGCCTGAGGTTGATGATATTGAGATAGACATTAATCCAAATGATCTTAAAATTGATGTAATGAGAAGTTCAGGAAATGGAGGCCAGTCTGTAAACACAACAGATAGTGCTGTAAGAATTACTCATATCCCAACTGGGATTGTAGTTGTAAACCAAGATGGAAAGTCTCAACATAAAAATAAAGATGCTGCTATGAGGATTTTAAAAGCAAGACTTTATGATATACAAGAGCAAGAGAGGCTTGCAAAAGAGAGTGAAGCTAGAAAACTGCAAGTTGGAAGTGGCGATAGAAGTGCTAGAATTAGAACTTACAATTATCCTCAAAATAGAATAACTGATCATAGGGCTAATTTAACTCTTTATAGATTAGATGCCATAACTGAAGATGGTTTGTTTGATGAAGTTATTGAGCCACTGCTAGCTCACTTTCAATCTGAAGCCATAAAAGCAGCAGGCTTATAGTCATACACATTAAATCCGCTATCTTCTATAACTTTTTCTAACATTTTTACATATTTTTCTCTAAGTTCCGAATAGTAAAGCATAGTTTTAGCAGCTTTTAATCCATCAAAATGAACTCCTTTATCTTTTGCTTCTTTCCTAGCTTTTCTAAACTCTTTATAAGCGTAGTGTCTATTTAAATTTAATGCATACTCATCTACTGAATGCTGCAAAGACTTAAAAATCTTAATCTTATGCCTTTTCCCTTCATCCCTTCCCTCTGGAACTATCCCCTCTTTTCCCCAAGTCCACTGTCCAAATATATTATTAGCAACTCTTGTAAATCTACTTTTCCCCCAACCACTCTCAATGCTAGCTTGAGCTAAAGTTAAAGAGATTGGAATGGCGTCAATCTTTCTTAAATAGGCATTTTTATCAAAAAGCAGCTCTATGCGATATTTTTCTTTCAATAAATTCAAATAACTAAGCTCGTTTTTTGGGATCTTTCTAAAAAATCTCAGCGTATATGCTTTAAAAAACCTATCTACAAAATCTCTCTCATTTAAGATGACACTATTTGTTTTTTCTATCATGGGTACTAAAAGATTGCTAAAATACTCTTTTTGCTCTTTTACATCTTTTATTTTGTAATACTCACTTGGAAAACCTGTGCCAAATAGAAACATTGGGAGAATAAAAATGGCAATTGCTATCTTTTGGTAAAGATTTTTATGCAAATTAATACTCCTTTATCCATCTATAAAGCTTATCTACCTCATGTTTTAAATGATTTAAATCTTTTATATTTTCAATTACATAGTCGCAGTTTTTAATCTTGAAGTCTAGCGGAATTTGAGAATTAATTCTAGCATCTATCTCATCTTCAAAAAGTCCATCCCTTTTCTTAATTCTCTCTTTTTGCAATGCTAAAGTAGTAGATACAACAACTATAAAAAACCCCTCATATCTATTTTTCGATTCAAAAAATAGAGGAATATCTATCACACAAAGTTTTTTAACTCTCTTGCAAGAGTCCCACCTTAAGGTTATCTCTTGATGAACAAGTGGATGTAAAAGCTCTTCAAGTTTATCTTTTGAAGCTTTATCATTAAAGATTTTCTTCCCTAAAGATTTTCTATCTACTTTTCCATTTAAAACATACTCTTTACCAAAAATATTTGCAACTTTTTCACTGTTTTTATCTAAAAGCTCATGCGCAATCTTATCTGCATCAATTATTTCAACCCCTTTTTTAGCTAAAAGCTCACAAACACTACTTTTTCCTGATCCTATGCCTCCAGTTATGATGGTGGGACGCATTAAAATCCTTATTTTTGGTATTAACATTGATTTTAACATGCATAAGCTAAAATATGCAAAAATAAAAAGGAGCCTTTATGTGTGTAGAGAGGGTTCAAAGATTCCTAACAGCAGCCATGCTTCTATTAATCACAGCGCTTGCTTTAAATGGATTTTTCTATCTATCTGTAGGTTTACAAATTTTTGTAATAGCGATGCTTATGGTTTGGGCAGTAACAAACTTTTGTCCATCAATTTGGGTTTTAAATAAGATCCTTCCTCCTTGCAAGTGGAGTTAAGATGGAAAAAGTAAGCTATAAAGACTCTGGAGTTGACATTGATGCGGGAAATGCTTTTGTAGAGGCTATCAAGCCTTTTGTAAAATCTACATTTTCATCAAATGTATTAGGTGGCATAGGCTCATTTGCAGGTGCTTATGAGCTTCCAAAAGGCTATAAAGAGCCTGTACTCTTAGCTGCAACTGATGGGGTAGGGACAAAATTAAAACTAGCCATTGAAGCTAAAAAGTTTGATACTATTGGGATTGATTTAGTTGCAATGTGTGTTAATGATCTCATTTGTAACTTTGCAAAACCACTATTTTTTCTTGATTATTATGCAACAGGAAAGCTAGAAGTAGAAGATGCTACCAAGGTTGTAAAGGGCATTAGCAAAGGGTGTATTGAGGCAGGCGCTAGCTTGATTGGTGGAGAGACAGCTGAGATGCCAGGTATGTACCATGGGGAAGATTTTGATCTTGCTGGATTTGCGGTTGGGATTGCTGAAAAAGATGAGATAAATAGGCTCCCACATGTTAAAAATGGAGATATTTTAATTGCCCTGCCAAGCTCTGGAATCCACTCAAATGGATACTCATTAGTAAGAAAACTATTTTTTGAAAAGTTAAAATATAGTTTTGATAAAGAGATAGATGGTAAAAAAATTATAGACATACTCCTTACCCCAACAAGGATATATGTAAAAGATTTTTTAAGATTAAAAAAGTACATTAAAGCTTTAGCACACATTACTGGTGGTGGAATCATTGAAAATGTGCCTAGAGTTTTACCTGAGAATTTAGGTGCAAAAATAGACATCTTAAAGATAAAACCTATGCCAATTTTTGAAGAGATGAAACCACATGTTGATAAAAATGAACTATACCGAACATTTAATATGGGAGTTGGGCTTGTGTTAGTCGTAGACAAGGGGGATGTTAGTGAAGTGTTAGCTAATTGTGATGGTTTTATCATTGGTGAAGTTTCTAGCAAAATAAAAGGTGTAGAGTTAGTTTGATATACACTCTCTCAAAGCTTTTTACAGCTAATTTTTTACCTCCAGGGCTTTTGCTTCTAATCTTTGTCTTTTCAATCATATTTTTTAAAAGGGCAAAGATTTTTCTTTATATAGGGCTTGGCATCTCATATCTATTAACCACTACTGCTTTTGCACTTTATCCCTTAAAACTGCTAGAGCAAGAGCCAATAAAGCCCATATTAACCAATGAACAAAGTGTGGTCGTTTTAGGCGGAGGTGCTTACAATGGGCATCCGCATATATCATTTGGAAGTGATGCTTTAAAAAGAGCAATTGTAGGCATATCTTATGCAAGCAGATATAATTTACCTCTATATTTTACTGGAGGTGGAGATGGCATTATAAGCGAAGCAGATGCTTTTAAAGAGCTATTTCATGGGACTTTAAAAGAGATTGGAGTTAATCAAAACATAGAGATAAATTTAGAGCAAACAAGCTTAAATACGGTAGAAAATGCAAGAAATTTAAGAAACATACTACACTCAAATGAGATAGCGCTTGTAACTTCAGCTTACCACATGAAAAGAGCAGAGCTTATTTTTAAACATTTTGGTTTTAAAGTTACAAAAGTTCCAACTGATTATAAAAGAGATTATCCCTCAAACTTAAAATGGAGAGATTTTTTACCATCAATTGGTGGTATTTATAAAAACTACATATATTTACATGAAGTGGTGGGAATTTTATCTTTAATGCCTCAGCGAATTTGGCCTTAATTTTTACCTTTAATCTTTTCTAACCACCTATCTAGCGTCTCTTCAAATCCAATTTTACTACTTTCATACAGCTTTTCATCTCCGTACCAATATTTTTGCTGAGCAAAGCCTCCAAAATCATGAGGATATAGATAAGATTTATGAGGTGGATCGCTTAAATGCACTGGAACTGTCATATTTGGATTTTTTTCTACATATTCTAGTGCCATATTTATCGCCTTGTATGATGAGTTAGACTTAGGAGAAGATGCTAAATATATAGCTAATTGCGCTAGTAAAATTCTAGCTTCAGGATAACCTATCTCCTTAACAGCTTGCATGGTTGAGTTAGCAAGTGTTAGTGCGTTTGGGTTTGCATTTCCTATATCTTCACTAGATAAGATAACTAACCTTCTAGCTATAAACTCTACTGGCTCTGCGCCTTCAATGAGCCTTGCTAACCAATAAAGAGATGCATTAACATCTGAACCCCTGATACTTTTAATAAGAGCACTTGTTAGTTGATAGTGATTATCTTTACTGCTTGACCCCTCATTTATAGGCCTACTTCTAAAAGATTTTAAAAGTTTTAAATTAATATCGCTGCTTATTAGTAGTGCACTATTTAAAAGATTTAGCATAGCTCTTGCGTCACCACCACTTGAACTAATCAAAAAATCTTTTGCCTCATCATCAATTTTAAAATCTACCATTTTACTAACAGCTGTTAGTAGTTTTAAAAAATCATCTTTTATTAAGTGTTTAAATTCAAAAATCATTAACCTAGATCTTACACCGCTACTTAGGCTAAAATATGGGTTTTGCGTTGTTGCGCCTATTAGTAAAAATTCTCTATTTTCCATAGGTAAAAGCAAAACTTCTTGTTGAGTTTTTGTTAGTCTGTGAATTTCATCAATAAAAATTAAAGGTTTTAGCAAAGAGTCTTTGTGTTTATTAAATATTTTTCTAACCTCATCAACCTTAAGACTTGTAGCATCAAGTTCATAATAAGGAAGTGAAAGCTTTTTTGAAATGATTTTAGCTAGAGTTGTTTTACCAGTTCCAGGCGGACCATAAAAGATGGAGTGAGGAAAACTCTTTTTATTAAGTAGTTTTCTAATGACACCATCTTGTCCAACAAGGTGATTTTGCCCCACCATCTCATCTATGTTTAAGGGACGCATCTTTATAAAAAGATTTTCACTCAATATCTAATACCTTGAAGTTTCAAAAAATCTCTAAGAGCTTCATACTCATTAGAAGCTAAAAATCTACTTTTCCCTGGCTTTAAAGTGCCTAAATCAATTTTTCCAAAACTAACTCTTTTTAAATCTACCACTTCATTATCAAAATAGCCAAAAAATCTTCTTAATTCTCTATTTTGCCCCTCGTTTATTATCACTTTAAGTTTACTATACCCCCCACTACTTCCTAGTACTGAAAAGGCTAAAAATGGGGCAAAAGTCATAGATTTAATGTTGCTTTTAGGATGAGCTCCTTTAGTTGCATCTTCAAGTGTGATTCCATTTTCCATAGCTAAAATAGTCTCTTTTTTTATCTCCCCTTTTACCTTCACATAATAGACTCTCTCAAGATTACTCTTCATTAAAGCTTCCGCAATGATTGGGGCATCTGTTAGTAGCAACAAGCCCTCACTTGCGTAATCAAGCCTTCCTATGCTAACAAAATGTTTGTACTGTTTTGATAATGAATCATAGATTGTTTTACGATCTCTATCATCTTTTTTGCTAACAATTTCACCTTTTTGCTTATGATAAACTATTACTGTAAACTTATCTTTTAATCTAACTGGCCTATTGTTGATTTTTACCTTATCTCCCTCTTTTACTCTAGTTGAAAGCTCAGTGATAATTTTATTGTTTATCTTAACTTTTCCAGAAGCAATTAAATCATCAGCTTCTCTTCTTGAGTATTTTGTATTGTGGGATATAAACTTATTTAACCTAAACTCTTCATCTCTCATTTTATACCTGCTTCAATTAAATCATGGATATGAAGAACGCCTTTTGGTTGGTAGTTCTCATCCACAATAATTAGTATTTGAATTTTATATGATTCAATCAAAGCTAGAGCTTCACTAGCTAAAATATTCTCATCTTTTAAAACTTTTGGGTTTTTTGTTGCATAATTTAATGCACTATTTTCTAAAGAAAAAGAGTCTGAAAGTAAAGCCCTTCTTAAATCACCATCACTTAAAATTGCTGTTAGTTTTTCATCCTCATCAACTAACAAAACACTTCCAAGTCTTCCCTCGCTCATAGTAACAATAGCCTCTTTAAGTGGCGTGTTTTGGGCTATTATAGGAAGATTTTCTTTTCTGGACAAATCACTAACTTTAACAAACAAGCGTTTGCCAAGAGAGCCTCCTGGATGAAAGGATGCAAAGTCCTCTTTTTGAAAATTTCTCCATCTCATTAAGCATATTGCTAAAGCATCTCCAAGCGCTAGAGTTAATGTTGTTGAAGATGTAGGAGCCGCGTCTAGTGGGCAAGCCTCTTTTTCTACATTTATTGGAATTAAAACATCGCTATATTTGCCAAGAGTTGAGTTTTTGCTCTTTGTCATTCCAATAAGTTTTATATTTAATCTTTTAATGTGCGGAAGTATCCTTGTTAGCTCTTCACTCTCTCCGCTATAGCTTATGGCAAGCAAAGAGTCATCTTTTCCCACCATGCCAAGATCCCCATGCATAGCCTCAGTTGGATGCAAGAAAAAACTGCTTGTTCCTGTGCTTGCAAAGGTTGCTGCTATCTTCATTCCCACTAATCCACTCTTTCCAACACCAGTTACAATCAACTTTCCTTTAGTATTTGCAATGAGTTTTGTAGCCCTTTCTATCTCATCTCCAATCTCATTTGCACTGCTTAAAAGCTCATTTGCCTCTAAAATTAGAACATCTTTTGCTATTTGCTTATAATCAATCATTTAAACCTCACATTGCAAAGATTGTTGGGACAATCGTAGGGTATTTTTTAAGATTTCTAAAAATATGTTTTCTAACTACAAGTCTTATATCATTCTCCAAAGCTCTTTGGTTTTGTAAAATTTCACTCTTTGCATTTACCAAATAGTTTACTAATACTTCTTCAATCTCTTTAGAAAAAGCCCTATCTTCCCTATCTGGAACAAGTCCATAGCTAACAACTTTTGGTTTTTTGATAAGCTTGTGATCTTTTTTATTTATTTGAGCGATTATCATTACAACGCCAGCATCAGCTAACTTTTGTCTATCTATAACTACATCATCACTAATTTGTCTGTTTATTTGATTGTCTATAAAAACTTTTCCGCTCTTAATGCTTTTTACTTTTTTAATATATTTTGAGCAAAGTTCAACTTGATCTCCATCTTCCATAATGTATATATTTCTCTCATCAACCCCACACGCAATCGCAGTCTCTTTATGCTTCACAAGATGATTTAATTCACCATGAACTGGAAGGAAAAATTGAGGTTTAATAAGCCTTAACATCAGCTTTTGTTCCTCTTGTGCCGCGTGCCCACTAACATGAATCTCACTAAAATCTTGATAAGCAACGCTTGCACCACTTTTTAGTAAAAAGTTTAAAACAGTTGAAACGCTACTCTCATTTCCAGGTATCGCTTTTGCTGAAATGATGACTTGATCAGTTGGTTTAATTTTAATATGTCTATGCTCATCAGTTGCCATCCTATAAAGCGCTGCCATAGTTTCACCTTGACTGCCTGTTGTAACTATCAAAATCTCATTATCAGGATATTTATTAACTTCACTTGCATCAATGAAAATACTCTTATCTAAATGAACATAGCCAAGCTCTCTTGCCATATCTAAGTTTCTCTCCATGGATCTTCCAATGACAGCAACTTTTCTATTATAATTTAATCCATGCTCAATTGCTTGATAGACTCTATGTATATTTGAGGAAAAAGTTGACATAATAACCCTTCCTTTAGCTTTAGAAAAGATTGAATCAAAAGTCTTTCCAACAGATATTTCACTCCTAGTAAAGCCTTCATTATGGGAGTTTGTAGAGTCACTTAACATACACAAAACCCCCTTTTCCCCATAATATGCAAATCTATGCAAATCAGATGGATACCCATCAATTGGAGTGTGATCAATCTTAAAATCACCCGTATGAAAAATAGTTCCAGCTTTAGTAGTTATGGCTAGTGCGGAAGCATCTATAATTGAGTGAGTAATGTGCATCCATTCAATCTCAAAATCACCTATTTTGTAAAGTTTTCTCTTCTCTACCGCTTTAAAAAGCTTGCAAAACTGCTTCAATCCATGCTCTTCAAACTTATTTGAAATCATCCCAAGAGGTAGAGGTGTAGCGTAGATTGGAAATTGCATCTCTTTAAACAGATAAGGAAGTGCACCTATGTGATCCTCGTGAGCATGTGTTATGACTATTGCTTTTATTTTATCTTTTATGACTCTAAGATAGCTAAAATCAGGCACCAATATGTCAACCCCATGCATATCTTCACTTGGAAAACTCATTCCAACATCAACTATGATGGCACTATCTTGAGTTTCAATGACAGTCATATTTCCGCCAACTTCACCAAGTCCGCCAAGTGGAGTTATTCTTACTTTCTCTGATGATCGATTCTTTTTAAATGTCGTAAGTCTAGCCTCTTGAGAGGCTTTGTTTGCATTTAATACCTTAGCTAACTCTTTTTTCCACGGTTCATTTCCAGTAAAAAGTCTTGAAGCACCATTTTTGCCATTTTTATTTGGTTTTTTTGTAGAGTTGCTCTTTTTTTGGTTTGCACCAGCTGTTTTAGGAGTTTTTTTATTTGTAAAATTACGCTCTTTATTAGAGCCATTTTCCTTTTTATTCTCGTCTTTTGTCTCTTTTGACATCTTTGTTCACCTTTGTTAATTTCGTAAATAGGTGATGATGAGTAATCGGATCTATCTCATGCGGTCTTACTTGAAAAGAGATATTTGCTTCATTTAATAGCTCAATTAAAACTGCTTTATCATAATTTTTGTTAAGATTTTTAACCCACAATTTTCTTGGTGAGCTAAAAGCAGTCTCTAAATAGTCATAAAATGCCCTAAAGTGAAGTGCATCAAAAGTAGTATCCTCTTTTTTAAACACAATAACCGATGAGAACACCTTTGGACTTGGCTCAAACGCTTCTGGCGGTATGTCAAAAAGTACTTTAACTTTTGAGAAAATCTGAGCAATGACAGATAGTTTGCAGTACTGTTTACTTCTGCTTTTTGCACTAAATTTTTCAGCTACCTCTTTTTGAACCATCACTTCAATATAATGGCACATCGGATCACTTAAAGCTCGCAGCACGATAGGAGTTGCCACATAATATGGTAAATTTGCTACCAAAATGTACGGCTTACTAATTAATGAGCTCTCACTATCCCACTGCTTTATCACATCGCCTTGATGAAGGATCAATCTCTCCTCATCAAGCTCTTTTGCAAATTTTTCTTTCAAAAAGACGCACAAATCACTATCGATTTCAAATGCTATAACGCTATTTTTTTCTAGCAAGCATTGCGTCAAATCACCTAAGCCAGGCCCGATTTCTACAATAATCTCTTTTCTATCGGACATCGCTTGGATGATCTTTTCTAATACGCCTTTATCTTTTAAAAAATTTTGGCCAAACTCTTTTTTGGCTTTTATCTGCATCAACTCTCCTAAAAGCATAACTATATCTAAAATTTCTTAAATTTAAGAGCTTATTAACTTTTCTTTAGCGCTATTTAGTTAAACTACAAAATATTTTTTAGAAGGATTAAAATGACAACCACCTATAAAAAAGTGATTGCCTGTTTAGA
>JAAYLJ010000176.1 GCA_012521935.1 Campylobacteraceae bacterium
AAGAGTGGATCTAATGGAGTTGGATTTGCAGGATCAACCACGCTATCCCCAACATCTAGGGCATCAAATCCAGCAATGGCTATGATGTCTCCAGAATAGGCGATATCTATATCTTTTCTCTCTAGTCCTAAAAAGCCTATTAGCTTACTAACTCTTCCTGTAACTTTCTCTCCATTTGCTTTCATTAGCAAGACAGTTTGATTTTTAGAGATAGTTCCATTAAAAACTCTAGCTACACCAATCTTTCCCACATAATTATCATAATCAAGTGTGAAAACTTGGAGTTGGAGTGGTGCACCATCTTCACCTGATGGGGCTGGAACATAGTTTAAAATGGTTTCAAATAGTGGATCCATGTTTTTTGATTCATCATCTAAACTAAGTTTTGCAAACCCGTTAGCCCCAGAGGCATAAACTATTGGAAAGTCTAACTGCTCATCATTTGCCTCAAGTGCAACAAAAAGATCAAACACTTCATCCACAACTCTATCAGGCTCAGCAGAAGGTTTATCTATCTTATTTATTACCAAAATAGGCTTTAAACCTAAGGCTAAAGCTTTTTTAACTACAAACTTAGTTTGAGGCATAACGCCTTCTTGGGCATCTACTAAAAGAAGTACTCCATCAACCATCTTTAAAACTCTCTCAACTTCTCCACCAAAATCCGCGTGCCCTGGAGTATCGATGATGTTTATCTTTGCATCTTTATAGCTAATGGCAGTATTTTTTGAAAGGATTGTTATCCCTCTTTCTTTCTCTATATCATCACTATCCATCACCCTATCAACAATTTTTTTATGAGAATCAAAGGTTCCTGATTGTTTTAAAAGCTCGTTAACCATAGTTGTTTTTCCATGATCAACATGCGCAATAACCGCTATATTTCGTAATGTTTTCAATAATTTCTCCTAAAATTCAAGATCGCTATTATAACAAAAAAATCTTTAGAAAATGGTGGAACAGATATTGCTACAAGTTTATAAATAATTTAGACTCAAGAGGCAAATAATGCAAAATTTAATGAAACTTACTACGCCAAAAACAGAAATTCCAATCAAAAAAGGGCTTCAAAAAGCCTCAAAAGACAGTGCGCTTGATGTGAAAGATATAAAAAATAGTAAGTCAAATAAATTTTTAAATCTCATTTTACAGCATCTTAATGCAAAAAAAGAAGTTGATGTGAAGCCTTTAGAATTTACAAAAAACATTGAAAAAAGCCCTACTAAAGGGCTTTTAAAAAGCGATACTCCTCTTTTAAATAGTAAAGAGAGTTTTAATAGTAGCTTTAACCAACTTGTGCAAATTCTTGAAGTTTTAAATGATAAAGGCGATAAAAAATTTAAACTTCCAAAATTAGATGGAAAACTGCAAGAAGTTTTAAACAAAGAGTCCGTTTTAAAAGAGTTTAAGAGTGCAAAAACTTTAAATGATTTGATAAAACTTGGGAAAAAATACTCCTTAGGGTTGGAAAAAATCCAAATAACTAAAAAAGAGTTTGAAAAACTTGAGAGTAGATTTACAAACTTAAAAGAGAGTGGTTTTTTCAAAAAAGAGACTATCTCAAGCGAAGAGTTGCTTTTAAAAAAACATGAAAATATAGAAAAGCAAAAAGTGGTTCAAAAAAATGGTAGTACTACTCATTTACTAAAAGATAATAGTAGTAAACAAAGTTCATCTATTTTAGAAAAGATAATGAAAGAAGTAGATCTTAAAAAAAGCGAAGTATCAAAAAATGTAAAAAAAGATGAAGTGCTAAATGAGCCAAAAAACATTAAAAATGCTCAAAATGTAGAGTTAAAAAATGTAAAACATGAGGTAAGGGTTGAAACAAAAGCTGAGCCAAAGATGACGCAAGTAGCGGATGAGGGCACAAAAACAAATCAAAGAAATGTACAAATTCAAAAAGATAATAGTTTGGAAAATTTGACAAAACTTAGCAACTCTTCAAGTGGTGAATTTGAAGATAGTGAGTCTAAGAGTGAAGAAAAAAGTGGTGATTTAATCTCAAATAGACAAAATATCAAAAGTGATAATCAACCTAAAAATACGCAATTAAGACAAACATTTAGTAGTTTTGCACAAAATTTAAAAGAGCAGGTTGAAAACTATAAGCCTCCAATGATGAAGATCCAGATGGCTCTTAATCCAAAAAATTTAGGTGAGGTTGATGTAACGCTAATAAATCGTGGAAATAATCTACACATTAACTTTACATCTTCACCTCAAACACTAAATCTATTTATTCAAAACCAAGCTGAGTTTAAAAACTCACTTGTAAATATGGGGTTTACAAATTTAGAGATGAATTTTTCACAAAATGGTGAAAAAAATAGACAAGAGTTTGCAAATAGTGAAAACTATGAGGCATATGATGAAGAGGAAGAGAATTTAGTAGAGATTGTACTTCCAAACTACGCATAAAAAGGATAAAAGATGGTTTCAAATTCATTAACAAAAACACAAAGTAGCAGTAGCGATGGTAGTAATTTAGCAGTAAATCCTGGTGCGACTTTAGACAAGGACGCTTTTATGAAGCTTTTACTCATTGAGCTTCAATATCAAGACCCAACTGATCCAATGGATTCAGAAAAAATGTTAACTCAAACATCCCAACTTGCAACATTAGAGGCTCAAGAAAATACAAATAAGGTTATGGAAAAACTTGCAGGTCAAATGAAAAATAGTATGAACATGTACGCAATTTCAGCAATAGGAAAGATGGCTTCCATTGGCTATAACGCAGTTACAATGGAAAAAGGAGAGGGTTCAAAATTTGAAATATATTTTCCTCATGAAATTCACTCTGGAAAACTGCTTATTGAAGATAAGAATGGAAATCTTGTAAGAAGTATTGATTTAGAAGAGGGTGAACAAGGAGTATTAGCGTTTGAGTGGGATGGGTTTGATGATAATGGGAATGAATTACCCTCAGGATACTACTCAGTTAAAGCAGAATATTTAGATAGTGAATTAAACCAACAAAAGACTCAATTTGGCATATATCCTGTTGAAGCAGTACGCATTGAAGGGGATGAGGCTTTGATAAAGCTTGGCTCATCTTATGTTCCAATTGATTATGTAGTAGAGTTTTATTAAGGAAAATTATGAATAGTTCATTTTATAATGGAGTGTCTGGGGCTAAAACTCACCAATTTGGCATAGATGTTTGGGCAGATAATATTTCAAATGTAAATACAGTTGGATTTAAATCTTACACTCCAGAGTTTTCAACCATATTTTCTACCACACTAACTGGAAACTATTTTGATGGAACTACTAGCAATATAAGCTATGGTAGCAGATCTCAAACTACTGGAATGAGCCTTAAGCAAGGTAGTTTTCAAAATACAGATAATGTTTTTGATCTTTCATTGGGAAAAGATGGTTGGTTTGGAGTACAAGGGGCTGGAGGATCTTTGTTTTATACTAGAGCTGGCTCATTTTCAATTGATGCAAATGGAAATATGGTAGATGCAAATGGAAACTATCTGCTTGGAACAGTTGGAAATAATTATACTCCCACAACTTTATCTAAAGAGATTTTGGATGATTTTGGAAAATATTATAGTGCAAACCCAAAAACAGCAGAGGTTTTTCAAGTATCTCCACTTACAGACATATTATTATCTGGTGTAGAAAGTCAAACTAAAATTACACTTCCAGATTATCTTTATTATCCACCAACTCCAACACAAAATGTAAAATGGAAGGGAAATTTAGATCCTAAAGTAGTAAGAGATTCTGTAGATTTACCACTTAATCAAAATGATGTAAATTATTCTATAAATATAAATGATAAATTAGTAGATGTATCTGGTGGCGTTTCAAATACTTCAAATGCACTAGAGCCAAAACAAGGTGACGCTGTTAAAGTTTATGTACAAGATAGTAATGGAGTTATAAAAACTGCATTAACTTACTTAGATGATGATCTTTTATGGCAAATTAATGGGATAGATCTTTTTGATTTGGATTTAGATAATGGTATTGAGGTTAGGGCTGAGCTTTACACTGATCAAGAAGTAGCAAATGTAGAGAAATTCGCCTCATCAATCATCTCTCCAAGTGGAAGTAAAGATGTTTTATCGATGGTTTTTACAAAGCAAATTCCTCAACCACCAAATGGAAGTATTTGGGATGGAGTGCTTGAGATTAGAAGTTTTTATGAAAAATTTGAAAAGATTGATTATGATGCAAATGTTACCTATGATCCAAATGAATATATAGTTTATGCGGATTTAGGCTATGTTGAAAAGCGTTATGATCCCTCAAAATACTATATTGATAGAGTTGAGAAAGCAGTATATGAAATAGTTGATACTAAAGTTGGAATGCTACATTTTGGCGGAGAAGGGCAGCTTTTAGGAGCTGATATTCCAGCTATGAATAATAGTGGAGTTTTAGTTGATATTGATATTGGAGCTATAAATAATTTTGATGGATTAACTTCAAGTGTAAACTTAAAATCATCTAGAACTGTATCGCAAGATGGCCATGTGGCTGGACTTTTAAAAGATTATGGAATGGATGAAAGAGGCAATATAATAGCTGAATTTACCAATGGAAAAAGTGTTCCTATGGCAAAAGTTGCGGTATATCATTTTCAAAATGATCAAGGTTTAACTAGAACTACATCTACTCTTTTTCAAGAGTCATCAAATAGTGGAAAACCAATCTTTTATACAGATGCAAGTGGAAATTATATCCATGGAACTCAAGTGTTTTCAAACAGATTAGAAACTAGTAATGTCAATTTAGGAACTGCTTTAACAGAGTTAATAGTAATGCAAAAAGCTTTTGATGCAAGCGCTAAAAGCATTACGACAAGTGATGAACTTATAAAAAATGTGATTCAAATGAAGAGATAATTGGAACAATAATTGCTTCATTTAAAAAATAAAAATAGATTTTTAAAATCCAAAAAAAGGATAAAAATATGATGCGCTCACTTTGGGCTGGTGTGAGTGGTTTGCAAGCTCACCAAATAGCCATGGATGTGGAAGGTAATAATATTGCAAATGTTAATACAACTGGTTTTAAATATAGCCGAGCAAATTTTTCTGATTTACTTAGTCAAACAGCAAAAATAGCTACTGCTCCTCAAGGCGAACTTGGCGGTAAAAACTCAATGCAAATTGGACTTGGAACTCAAATTAGCTCAATTACAAAGATTTTTAAACAAGGTTCAGTTCAAACAACAGATAAAAATACCGACTTAGCCATTCAAGGAGATGGATTTTTTGTAGTTAGCCCTGATGGTGGAAGTACATATAAATACACTAGAAACGGGGACTTTACCTTTGATGCTGTTGGTAACTTTACTGATAGTAATGGATATATAATCCAAGGTTGGCTTAGAGATGAGGGCACTGGAATCATCGATGCGACAGCTCCAATTAGAAATATAACTATCCCACCAGGTCTTACAACTCCAGCACAATCAACATCTTATATAAATATAAAAGCAAATTTAAACTCAGGTACAACCATTACTCAAAAATCTCCTATTTATGCTCTTGATGAGCATCATGGATGGGTTGATGAGAATGGAGATGGGATAAAAAATGCTACTGAAATTCATAATGAAAATGGAGTAAGTAGTGCAGATGATAGATTTGATGCGGATAAGAATATGTATGAAAGGGGTGAGGATTTTGGAGCTTTGTTTGATACAAATGGAAAATCATTTGCCCTAACTAATGGACAGGGTGTTTGGGTTAGTTACACTGAAGCAAAATCCACTCAAACTGCTATTCATGATGGAAATATAACAGTAGATTTAAATTTAAATGGAGTGCAAATTACTGGCTCAAATGCCCCCTCAGGTGCAACATCATCTGATAGAAAAGAAGAAAATATTAGATATCTTCAAAATTTAATCAATCAGTACACTTCTGAAACTGGGGTTGAAGCGGTTATGGGTGGAGGAGGATTAACTCTTATAAACTCAAACTTAAATGGTACAGAAGATAGTATGAAAAATATTAACTTAGTTGTAAGTGGTGGTGTTGATACTACTGGATTAGTAAATGCAGACATTGTAACAGCGTTTAAATATACTTACACCTCAGGCTCAACTTCAACCACAGGTGGGCTTAAAGATCCAAGACAGTTTAGAACTACTGAAGATTTAAGACATGCTATGCAAACAGATGCAAGGCTAAATGTGGATTATACTGGTGATGGGATTCCAGATAAAAATGATGGAGTTACAGTTATAGTTAATAAATCTGGCCAATTTATAATTTCAAATCCAGAAGGTGACACATTTAATGAAGATGATGGTGATGTTGTAACTTCAACTGATGCAGCTGGAAATCCATGGACTTTAACCTCAGCTGGATTATTAGATGGTAGTGATCATTTAGTAGATAGAGTTTCATTTCCTCCAGAGATGGTTTTTGGACAATTTATTCCAAGTGAAGATATTGTCATTCCAGCAGGATCCATTTATGATGGCACAACAGTTGCAACTGCTACTACTATCACGGCTGGCACTACTGTAAACTCTTTAATTTTACCAAGTGATTCGGGCATAACCTTGCCAGCTGGAACAGACTTTTCAGCTGATCCAACTTTAACTGTTCCAGCAGGAACAAATAAAAGAGATGTGGATGATTTTAATATAAATCTAGCAATCACAAGTTACACCAATAGCGGTAATAAGATTAGTGAAAATACAAGATTTACAACTTTAATGAAGTCTTTACAAGGTGCTTTGCCAACTGGAAATAATACCCGTGCAAGTCACAATATTTATGCTGCAAGTCATGCATCTAGTATTGATGTTTTTGACTCACTTGGCTCAAAACATACAGTTAGGATTGAGTTTAGAAAAACTGGTGTTACAAGTGATGGAGGAACAAGATGGAATATGATAATCTCAGTTCCAGAACCAGGCGTGATTGATGATACAAACTATCCACACAATATCCTAACAGGCTCCATATCTTTTAACTCTGATGGTTCGCTCTCAACTCACACGCCATCTTCCATTAGATATACAGCAAATAATGGCTCAACTCCAAATCAAAATGTAGCCCTAAATTTTGGAACAGCTACACAATTTGATGGAATGACAAGCTTTGATCAAAAATCAAACACTTCAGGAATTAGCCAAGATGGCTTCCCTGGTGGAGATTTAAATGATATTAGGATTGATGAGACTGGAACTATCATTGGAAGTTTTACAAATGGTAGAAGCTTTGGTTTAGCTCAAGTTGCTATGAGTAAATTTACAAATAATGAAGGTTTAGAGAGTGATGGAGGAAATACATTTATCCAAACTTCAAACTCAGGAGATCCAATCATCGGTCAACCAAGTGTTGGTGGTAGAGGTTTTATACAAGCTAGCTCACTTGAGATGAGTAATGTTGACTTATCAAGATCTTTAACCCAATTAATCATCATTCAAAGAGGTTATCAAGCAAACTCAAAAACCATCACAACCTCAGATCAAATGTTAAATACACTTCTACAATTAAAACAATAAAATAAAACTAACATATTTTAGACTATAATGCACCCTAAAAAAAAGGGTGCATTATGAGAGTTACTCTACTTCAACATAGTTCATTAGCTGTTTGTGCAAGTGCCATTAGAACATGCTGGCAAAGCTTTGATAAAAGCGATAATGGCGGAGAAAAAGATAAAGAGCTAATTGATAGAGTTGGAAATAAATTTAAGCACGCTTCTACGCTTGAGCATTTAACTTATACTTTTTATATTGAAGGTATTTCAAGAGCACTTTTACAAGAGTTAGCTAGACATAGAATGGCTTCACTCTCCGTAAAATCAACTAGATATACCTTAAAAGAGTTAAAAAAAGAGCTCCCTTTTAATGAGGATGATTTTAAAAGGGCTAGTAAGTACTTAGTTTTTACAGATGATTCAAGAGTTGATAGGATGAGTATAAAAGCACTTGAGAATTTAAGATTAGTACTAAATGAAGGAATTAGTAATGATAAGGCTAAATACTGCCTTCCTGAGAGTTATAAGAGTGAACTTACATGGAGTATTAATGCAAGGAGTTTACAAAACTTTTTAACACTTAGAAGTGATAAGAGCGCGCTTTGGGAAATTAGAAATTTATCTCACGCAGTGTATAGTGCAATTCCAGATGATCATAAATACCTTTTTACAATAAATGAAGTTATCTAACTCTTTGCGCATGAGTTAAGCTAACTGCAATTGCGTCGGTAATATCTAGTGGTTTTATCTCTTGTTTTACATTTAAAATCCTTTTTACCATGAATGCTACTTGCTCTTTTCCAGCCTTTGCTTTACCCGTAACAGCTTTTTTTACTTGAAGTGGAGTATATTCGTGAAAGTTACCATGTATTTGTAAAATTTTCAAAAGTAGAGCACCTCTAAATTGAGCAAGTTTTAAGACTGTTTTTGGATTGAAAGCGAAAAATATATCTTCAATTGCTACTTCATTTATGGTGTGAGCATTAAATATAAGATCTAATCCTTCTACTAATTCAACTATTTGATCTTGCAAATCTCTTGTTTTAATTTTTATAAGTCCAGCCTCAATTAAGTTTAATTTTGAAGAGTTTTTTTCTATGATTGCATAGCCACAATTACGAGTTCCTGGATCGATTCCTAAAATTTTCAATTAGCCTCTTTTCACATATTTATTCACAATGTGAAAAACTTTTCACACATGTATTGATTTTAACATAAAATTCAACTAAATATAGATAAAATAGATAGTTTTTAAGAGCTTAAAGTAGGAGTTTATTTGTTAGCTGATTCAATATTATTACTACTAAAAGATGAGATTCCACTCATTGATTATGAGAGATACATCTCACAGCTAACATATGTAGAATCTGCATCAAGATCTGATTTAGTTGTTTTTTCAGCTAAAAATATCATTATCTCTAACTGGGTTAAAACAAAATACTCTTCAAAAATAGCCCATCTTTTTGAGGTTAAAACTGGGGTTAAACCTGTTGTTAAGATAATTCCAGAACAAAACATTAAAGATAGTAAAAAGATTTCAAAATCAATTGATATTTCGCTACTAAAAGAGAAACAGAGTAAAAGTACAATTTTAAATCCATCTTATCAGTTTGAGAGTTTTGTTGTTGGAAGTTCAAATCAGTACGCTTATAGTGCTGCAAAATCAATTGCTGAAAAGCCAGGGAAAATGTACAATCCAGTCTTTATTTATGGGCCAACAGGACTTGGAAAAACACACTTAATTCATGCCATAGGAAACTACTCATTAACTCAAGATAAAACTGTAATTTATACAACAATTGAGCAGTTTATGAATGATTTTACTTACAATTTAAAAAATGGAAGTATGGATAGATTTAGAGAAAAATATAGGCAGTGCGACATATTGCTTATTGATGATGTTCAGTTTTTATCAAATAAAATTCAAACTCAAGAGGAGTTTTTTCACACCTTTAATGAGCTTCATTCAAAAGGAAGACAGATAGTTTTAACCTCAGATAAACCCCCAAAAATGATAAATGGACTTGAAGAGAGGCTAAAAAGTAGGTTTGAGTGGGGACTTATAGCTGACATAACTCTACCTGAACTTGAAACAAAAATAGCAATCATAAATAAAAAGTGTGAATTAGATGGAATAGCGCTTGGAAGCGACATAGTTCATTACATAGCTTCAAACATGGGTGATAATATTAGAGAAATTGAAAGTGCAATCATAAATTTAAACGCTTATGCTTCATTAATGAGACAAGAGATAACTTTAGAGTTTGCAAAAAATGTAATGAAAGAGCAGATAAAAGAGAAAAGAGAAAACATTACTTTAGAAGAGATTATCTCTGTAATTTCTCAAGAAT
>JAAYLJ010000177.1 GCA_012521935.1 Campylobacteraceae bacterium
ATGATACGGAGTTATTTTTGCCTCCCAAAGCCTCATGATTGCTGTTATTGAGGGTATAAAATCCACCTCTTTATTCATTCCTATAACTAAATTTGGTGATGGGATGCTTAACATGTAAGCTTTGTCATAAATATATTCTAAAATCTCCTCAACACTTTTTTTAAACTCAGGCGTACACTGCTCAATCTTAAAAAACTCTCTAAATAAAGAGTCCAAATACTCATCTTCTTCTACCGCGCTCCATTGGTTCTTAGTGTAAATGGTGAAAAAACTAGTCCATGGATGGCCATACCACTCTTCATTTCCCCAAGTTAAAATATCCCAATCATACCTATTTTCTCTATTTGTTAAAAGCTTATGAAACACATATTTTTCATCACTTGTTATGTCATATTCAATTTTTACACCATATTTTAAAAGCTGATACTCAATCCCTTTCCAAATGGAGAGAAATCTATCTTGAGTTACTACTTTTAATTTTAAATCTTTTAGTAAAAAACTAATCTCCTCTTCACTCATCTTTAATGGAGGGTTTTTAAAATATCTTTGCGAAATATCTTTTGTAGAAATATAATTGTTTGAAACAGGAAAAGGAGATGGCTCGCCCTCATTTTTATATACAAAAGTTATAAGTTTTTCTTGATCAATTGCTTGATTTAGGGCTTGTCTTTTTTTTAAATCTTGCAAGGGGTTCTCTTTATTCATTAGATTTATATGAGTGCTTAGAGTAGTTTTAGAAGGGCCTACAAAAAGCTTTGCATATTTAGAATTTACTATTTCAGTCTTTTTATTTAGTGGAATAAAAGCAATGTCAATTCTTCCTTCATGATTAGCTAGTCCATCCACCACTTCATCTATTGGCATTTGAGTATGCACTGTTATGGTCTTTATGTAAGGTTTATCTTTTTCAAAATAGTATGGATTTGCCTTTAAAACAACTTTTTTACTATGTGAGAGTCCTGTTGCATGGCCTGATGCTAAGATGTACGGCCCAGAGCCAAAAGGCCCTGCTACTGCGGTATTTACACCTGTTATGCTTTTAGTCCAACTATGATGTTTGTAGTATTCATCTGTATATAAACTTATTCTAGCTAAATCATTTAATAGCATGCCATAGGGCTCGTTTAAGTGTATTCTAATGCGAAAATCATCAATTTTTTCTACAAATTTTAATTTATTGTGAATATCTGTGTATGTAAAAGCTCCTTTTTGAAATTGGTTAAAGTTTCTTACAACAGCGTCTGCATCTAGTTTAGTTCCATCTTGAAATCTTACATCTTCTCTTAGCCAAAAATCGTAAGTTAAAGGATCTAATTTTTCATGTTTATAAGCTATAAAGTAATCCCACCCTCTATCTGAATCATCAAGTCTTACTAAAGTTCCATTTATAAGCCTCATAATGTACGCATATGGCAAAGATGGGATATAAACATTTAAATGAGAGTTTGGATGACGGTAATTTAAGCTTATTTTACACGCATCATCCATTTGATATAGCTCTTGTTTTTCAAGCTCACCCGCTAGAAGTGGCGAAAAAACTAAGAGTATAAAAAGCAAAAGGTTAGGCAAGCTTATATCCAACACCTGAGAGGTTAAATATTATATCCTCAGGAAGTTTTCCTCTTAGATTTTTGACTAAAGATCTTATGGCATTATCAGTCATTACTGAGTCTTCCCAAATATAGTTTTGTAGCTCCTCATAAGTTACAACCCTATGAGAATTTTTAAATAAAAGCTCCACAAAAGCCATCTCTTTTTTTGTCAAAGGGATACATTTGTCTTTAAATTTTAACTCTTTATTGTTCCAATCATAACTATATCCTTTAGATATTTCAAACTCTTTTAGCCTAATTTGTAGCTTTTTGCTACACTGATTTAGTACATCTATCATCTTTTCAAAATTGATTGGTTTTACAATATACTTTTCAATATGAGCATCAATTAATGGAAGTAAATATTCGCTATTTGTATGAGCAGTAAGCACGACAATCAAAACTTTTGAGCCACTTTCTCTAACTTGTTTGATAAAATCAACCCCATTTAACACTGGCATTTCTAAATCTGTAATGATAATATCAGGAGAAAAGTTTTTTAAAATATTTAAAGCTTCATCCCCATTTGCAGCCTCAACAACCTCTTTTACGATATATCTCATAGATGAAGCGATGTGGCCTCTTATAGTGTTTTCATCTTCAACTAATAGTACTTTTAAGTTTTTCAATAAGTTTGTATTCATAATCCCGCCTTTTAAAGATATATTATATCTAAGCAGCAGCAGTTTTTAATTTAATAAATACCAGCGCTCCATCTTCGTGGTTTTTAGCATCCACTATCCCATCCATATTTCCCTCAATTATAGTTTTGCACATGTAAAGTCCTATGCCAGTCCCTTGTTTGGCATGTTTGGTTGTCAAATATGGCTTAAAAATCCCCTCAATATTCTCCTCTTTTATCCCGCCAGAATTATCTTTTATTGGGATCAAAATATACTGTTTTGCAACTTTAGTTGTAACTGTTATTTTTGGATTTTTAATTTTTCTCTCAATTAAAACATCTTTAGCATTTGAGAGGATATTTAAAAAAGCTTGAGAAAACTCATTTGGGTAACCTAAGATTTTTGGAGATGCTTTTGCTTCAAACTCAAACTCAATTTGATGGTATTTTAACGATGAATAGAGGATTTTAGTTGCTTTTTCACACGCTTCAATAACGCTAAAGAGCTCTTTTTTCTTTGAAGGTTTGAAAAAGTTTTGAAAATCATTTATAGTATTTGACATAAAATCTGTAATAGCGTTGCACTTTTCTATTTGAGAGTTTAAAAACTCTCCATTTAAGTCATGATGAGAGTGTTTTATTTGCAAAGTCATAAGTATGGCATTTATTTCGCCAAGTGGTTGTCTCCATTGATGGGCAATATTTCCTATCATATTTCCCATTGAAGCTAGTTTTGACTGCTGAATGAGAAGCTTTTCTTGATCACTTCTTTGGTTAATCTCCTCTTGAATTTTTTGTTCTAAATCATCCATCATCTCATTCATAACCAATTTTAGGGTATTTAACTCTTTTGAGCTTGGCATTTCAATAAGCCTTCTATCTCTCTTGCCTTTTTTAAGCGCCTCTACGATTGAAGTTGCCTCTTCGATTAGTTTTTGATCTTTTTTCAAATCCTTTTTTATCTGATCTATCTGGGCATTAATAGCCTTAGCCATAGCCCCAAGCTCATCTTTACTTGTAAGCTCAATTGCTTTATTGTCTAAAGCCTCACTTTTATCCCCAAGATATTTAAAAAACCTCTCCAACCCTTTTTGTAAAGTTTCAATAGAATCAATGATGGTATTTGCAAAGAATGAAGCTATTAAAATATTTAAAACAAGCAGTGCTACCATTCCTAAAAATAGTAAAAATTTATTTTTTTTGGCTAAGTTTTGCGCCAATATAAAAGTGTTTGAAGACTTTTCAAGCTGGCTTGATTGAGTCTTTTCTAGCGCATCTATGAGGGCAAAAAACTGTTTTCTCTCAGCTGTATTTGCATTTATAAATGCACCCTCTTCAAAACCCAAAGAGATATTTTCTCTTGTTAATGAAAGCAGTTTTTCATACCCCATCCAAAGAGTTTTTAACTCCTCGTCCATAGTTAAAAATGCTTCATTTAACTCATTTGTTAAATTTGGGATATTTGAATCAATATGTTTTCTAAAGTTTTCATTTGGAGCCATTACTAATGAAAGGCTAAGCTCTCTTAGTTTAAAAAGTGGAGCTATAAATCTACTTTGAAGAGTGTAAACTTGCTTTGAATCACTAAAAACATCATTTAAGTTTTTTAAACTTTTTGAATTAGCACTAAGAGCTAACAAAGCTAACCCTACAAGCATTAAAACTCCAACTAATCCTAAAACAAAAAGCTTAAATCTAATGGTAAGACTACTCATCTTTTAGCCTTATTGGGAGAAATGGTTTTTTACACTCATTTGGATAGCCACCTTTTCTAACTGATCTATGAAGTGAGCTAATTTTAGCATCCCATAAAGGCATGATAGCTGATGAGGATGGAGTATAGCTAACCTCTTTATTTACTGCTAAAACTAAATTTGGAGATGGCACAGGGAGTAAATATGCCTTTTTTGAAGCGTGCAAAACTATCTTTTTTACAAGTTCATCATACTTAGGCGAGCCAGTTTTTACTCTGAAAAACTCTGTAATTAACTCTTTCATGATTGGATCATCTCTTATCATCGACCACTCACTTCCTTCATTATATGTAAAAAAGAGTGTCCAAGGATGATTTCCATACCAATCATCATTTCCCCAAGTTAAAATATCCCAATCTTTTGGATTGTCATGATTTGTTAAAAGGTTTTCATATATCACTTTTTCACTTTTAGTGATAGTGTAGTCTAAACTTACGCCATACTCTTTTAATTGATACTCAATCCCTTTCCACAAAAACATAAACCGATCTTGAGTTAAAACCTTAAAAGTGGTTCCATTTAAGAGCGTAAAAAGCTCATTTTTTTCCTCTTTACTTAAACTATAACTTTGAGGCTTTAGGGATGATTTTAATTTTGCAATCGCAGTAAAGTTTGCTGAAGCAGCTGAGGGTGAGAGTTTCCCCTCTTTTTTATATACAAAATTTAAAAGATTATCTTGATCTATCGCTTTTACAACCGCTTTTCTGTACTCTTCTTTAGCAAAAAGAGAGTTTGGATTTATCATATTAAAGTAGATTGTGTAGTTGTGCATTGATGGAATGGTTATCAGTTTTGATTCGCTTGATAGAACTGTTTCAATCTTTTTATTAAATGGAATAGGCGCGATATCTAGGGTTGGATTTTCGCCAAGAACTCTTCTTAGAGCTTCATTTGAGCTAATTTCAGTAAAAATTTTTATACTATTTATATATGGTTTTCCCTCTTCATAATAGTATGGATTTGCCTCTAAGATTATCTCATTTGTCTGCTTTCTACCTGTTGCAAAACCCTCTTTTAAAATGTATGGTCCAAGCCCATAAGGACCTGGTTCAATCATGCTATCCCCAGTAGCTCCACCCATCCAGCTAAATTTTTCTAAATACTCATCGCTATATATATTTATGCTTGCTAAATCATTTAAAAACATCCCATAAGGGGAGTTTAGAAAAAATCTAACACTAAATTCATCTAGTTTTTTTACTTCTATTAAAGTGTTGTGAATATTTGTGTAGGTAAAAGGATGAGCAATGAAATGTTTGAAATTATGAACTACACTATTTGCATTAAAATTAGTTCCATCTTGAAACTTTATGCCTTTTTTTAAAAAAACATCATAAGTTAAATCATCAATTTGCTTAATCTCTCTTGCAAG
This sequence comes from Campylobacteraceae bacterium, assembly GCA_012521935.1. Lineage (GTDB taxonomy): Bacteria > Campylobacterota > Campylobacteria > Campylobacterales > Campylobacteraceae > JAAYLJ01. The sequence continues at coordinate 5,341 of JAAYLJ010000177.1, forward strand.
CATGTATTCTAAACCATCTTCATTATCTTTAACTCTTAAAAGTGTTCCATTAACTAACCTTGAGACATAAGAGTAGGGGATGGAGGGGATATATACATTTATTTGCGAGCTTGGATCTCTTTTATTTAAAAGTTCTGCGCAAGAAGTTTTATCTATATAAACAAGTGGCTCTTCAATGAAAGGAGTAGTTGCTTTTAAATAAACAAAAAGTAGTAATATACTAAGGAATCGCAATCTTATAACCTATGCCAGATAGATTTTGAATAAAATCAATAGGCAGTTTTTTTCTTAAATTTCTAACAAGTGATCTAAGCGCGCTATCAGTCATGACATCATCTTGCCAAACTCTTCCTTGAAGCTCACTATAAGTTGTAATATTTTGACCATTTTCAATCAAAACTTCCAAAAATGCCAACTCTTTTTTGGTTAGTTTTATGGCGCTATCTTTAAATGAGAGTATCTTTTCACTAGAGTTATAGCTGTAACCAAGGGGGAGTTTATACTCAATTCCTCTTGATTCACAAATTTTTAATACACACTTTTCAAGTGCTTCTAAAAGCTTTTTTAAATTTACTGGTTTTACTAAATATTGCTCCAAATATAGATCAATCGCCCCTAAAAGATACTCTTTATCTGTATGAGCAGTTGCTATGATGATGCAAGTTTGACTATCTTCTTCTCTAATTTTTCTAACCATGGTGATACCATCCATCACAGGCATTAAAATATCTGTGATGATGATATCAGGTTTATGTTTTTTATATAGTTTGTAGCCTTCACTGCCATTTTCTGCTTCAATCAAATTTGAGGCAAGATAGCGCAGTGAATGGGCAATATTCTCTCTAATTCCAACTTCATCTTCAACAAAAAGAATAGATAAATTCTTTAGCTTTAAAGCTAGCTCTTTTTGCAAACAGACTCCTTTAAGGAAAAGCTAAAAAACCATCCTTTGCAAAAGATCTTAAAAATCTTAAGATCATCTCATCTTGCTCTGGCGTTGGTCTAGCAAACTCTTTCATACTACCATACAAGCTATCCCACTCAAGCAAAGTGTGCAAATGTGGCTCATTAGCAGCGTGACACTGGGTGCAAGTATTGTAAAATTCATCAATATTTGGATCCCAAGCAGTCTCTAAATCCTCCTCTAGCAAACTCTCATCTACAAGCACGGTAACTGAGCCTTTGCCCTCATCCAAAGCTTCAACTTTGTCTTTGGAAGATTTAATCAATGCTACTTTTTTGTTTTTTGTGGCAAATAAAATATCGCCATCTTCATTTAAAAAACCAGTGATTTTAACCTTTGCTTTTCCATCACTGTTTTCTAAAACCTCTACTGGCGTGCCGCTATATATGGTAGCACTATCAACCTCTAAAGCTAGCTTGCCATCTAAGTTTATGTATTGGGCTGCTTGAGCGCTAAGCGCCCAAACAACCATACTAATTATAGTTAAAAATCTCATTTTAATCTCTTAGCTATGAGATAGCTTTGGTAAAGAGTAAGCTTGATTTGGTACAAGTTTACCAGTAGCTTTTCTAATACCAGCTAGTGTGGTATTTGCCGTGGTAGCTTGTGCCATTTGTGAGCTTGGTCTTGATGAGGTTAAAACATTCACATGTCCACTATTACATCTTGATTTGCCTGGAGCATCTAAATTCTCAGGGTTATACCAAGCACCCTCTTCAATAGCAATTACACCTTCCATCACATCTTCAGTAACTACCGCTCCAGCAAGTAGCGCGCCTCTATCGTTAAATACTTCTACAATATCACCATTTTTGATGCCATGTTTTGCGGCATCTTTTGGATTGATTCTCACTGGCTCTCTATTTGCAATTTTATATGCGTTTTTAATCCAAACATTATCCATTTGTGAGTGTAGTCTAAATGTTGGATGAGGTGAGAGTACATGAAGTGGGAATTTACTAACTTCTTTACTTCCTAAATACTCAGCTGGCTCAAACCACATTACATGACCTTTAAAGTGAGAGTAGCCATAGTCTGCATACTTTTGTGAAAAGATTTGGATTTTACCACTTTCAGTGCTTAATTTATTTGCTACTGGGTCTTTTCTAAAATCTCCATGTCTTACAAACTTATAAGCCTCTTTTGGTGGGTCAAATTTAACAAATCCACTCTCCCAAAACTCTTCAAAGCTTTTCTTTTTAACTCCATCTGAAGCTTCATAAAAATCTTTAATATGCTCTAATTCACTCTTTCCACCAGTAAATTTTTGATAAACATCATCTCCAAACTCTTTAGCTAGTAGTGAGAAAATTTCATAATCACCCTTTGCTTCAAATGGATTATCTACAACTTTTCTCATAGCATATATGTAATCCCCAGAGTAACTACCACCATATGCAATGTCATTTCTCTCTAAAGTTACTGAAGCTGGCAGAACAATGTCTCCCATCTTAGCTGTTGGTGTCCACCATGGCTCTTGAACTACAAAAGTATCTAATGTTTTAAGAGCATTTATTAACTCATTTGTATCAGGATGATGTCCAACAATATTACATCCAGCAATATAC
>JAAYLJ010000178.1 GCA_012521935.1 Campylobacteraceae bacterium
ACCAGGTTCAGTCGTAACGGCTACGGCTTTTAAGTCATTAAAAAATGGGGTAGTTTTAGATAAAATCTTAGGCAAAGCTTTGGCATGAAGTCTTGCGGCAAGTTCAGGAACCACACCTCCATATCTGCTATGTTCTAACTCTTGAGAAATCTTTTGATGAAATAAAATCTTCTTATCTGCAATGCGAGTTATGGCGATTGAGCTATCGTCACAACTGCTCTCAATGCTTAAAATCATACTCTATTTGCCATAGTTATAATCTCAACATGCCAAGGCTCATACTGCACTCCATCGGCATTGTTTGGACTATATCTTGTCTTTATATATGGCAGTGTTTGAAGTTTCTCAAACTCTTTAGTCTTTGCAAATTCTTCTGAAAAGTTTAAATGCCCAAAGCCTTTTTTACCAACATCAAAATCCCCAATGCTATGGTAAGAGTGCGCTGGAGGGGCTATGGATTTGACTGCTTGTTTCATATCTCCATCGCAAGATTTTATCTTATTTAAAAATAATTCCATCTGTTTTGGCACACCTCTTATGCCAGAGGTTAAAACTAGCGTTGGCCCTATGTCATCTGTTAGCTTTTCAAATGCTGCTAAAGGCTCTCCTTTAAATACATAGTGCCCTGAATGAGGAATCTTTTGTACCTCTTTAGTTTTGATTTGAATGGTTATATCTTTACAAGTTTGTTTTCCAAAAAAGCCATATTTGTTTGGATCCTCATAAAATAGCCTCTCAAGCAAACTAAGCTCATCTTTGGTAAATTCTCCTATTGAGCTCACGTTTCTTGCATAGTAAAGTACTGTATCAAAATCTACTATATTAAAATTACCAAAGCCAATGTGCCCTCTTACTTTTCCTAATCTAACCCTTGCTTTTTCAAATGCTTCCATTTCTAAAGAGGTAAAGTATTGTGAAAAGTGTGTATCATTTAAAGAGCCAAAAGCCAAAGAAGCAAAGCCTAGGGCACCATATCCTAAAAAAGTTCGTCTGTGCATAACAACCCAATTAAAGATTTTCGCTATTATATCATGCAAAGTTAACTTTTTTGTTACAATACAAAATCTAAATTCTCTATTTCATGGGGTGAAAATGAAGTTTGATAGAAGAAGCGAGCCTTATAATTTCATCTTATCTTACACTTCAGCCTTGCAAGCAGGCTCAAGAGTTCTTTTTCTTGGAAAAGAACATGATAAAAATGCTGTCATTTTAGCAAAACTAGGTGTTCATGTTGAGGTTTTAGACTCAGATGATAAAGCTCTTTTAGCTGTTCAAGAAGCCGCAAGAGAGGCAAATGTTTTTCTAATCACAAGGCATACAAGACTAGAATATTGGCAGGTTCCTCATACTTACGATGCTATCATTCTTGGTAATTTTCCTCTTTCAAAATCAAAACATAGAACCTTATTTGATAAAATCCTATCCGCACTTGCGCCAAGAGGGATATTTGTTGCCAAGAGTTGGAAAGATGAGGTTAGTAAAGATAGTGAGCAAGATCCTTATAATTTCATATCTTTATATACTCTTTTTCAAGATTTGCCTTGCCAGCTACTTAAGATAGATAAAGAGTTGATAGGAAATAGATACTTAATAAGAGCCGTTCTTCAAAAAAACTGATCCAAACCACACTTAAAACAACTACAAAAGATCCAAAAGGTAAAAATAAATAATCTTTTTAGTACAAAATAGATATAAGTATGTACTATTTTTTACAAAGGAAGAGAATGAATCCAGTGGTTATCGCAGTCATAGTAATGCTAGCTCTAAGTTTAATGCGAATAAATGTAGATTTTGCACTAATCATAGGCGCATTAACTGGAGGATTGCTTGGTGGCCTAGGTCTTAAAGAGACGGTAGAGGCTTTTAGTGGTGGACTTGGCGGGGGTGCAAATATAGCTTTAAGTTACGCAATGCTTGGGGCTTTTGCCGTTGCCATTTCAAAATCAGGCATAACAGATTTGCTAGCAAATAGCATCATCTCAAAACTAGGAAGAGATGCAAGCCCTTTAAGAAAACTATATGTAAAAGGTTTTTTACTAGGTGCTATTTTACTAGCTGCCATTGCTTCACAAAATCTAATACCTGTTCATATAGCTTTTATTCCCATATTAATACCACCTTTGCTTCATACTATGAGTAGCTTAAGCCTTGATAGAAGGAGTGTTGCTTGTGTTTTAGCTTTTGGACTAACAGCAACATATATGTTTTTGCCAGTAGGTTTTGGTGGGATTTTTTTAAAAACAATTTTACTAAACCATATCGTAGATAACGGTGTTTTAGCTACTGCAAACCAGCTTCCCATAGGCATGGCAATCCCAGTTCTAGGCATGTTTATCGGACTTTTATTTGCTGTTTTTGTAAGTTATAGAAAACCAAGATCTTACTTTGTGGAAAATTTTTTAATTGATGAGAGGGAGAGCGTAGAGATAAAACCACTCTTTTTAATAGCAGGTATCATCTCCATAGTATTATCTTTAGGGATGCAACTATATGCTAACTCCATCATCATGGGAGCGCTTTTTGGGGTTGCAATTTTTGTTCTATTTGGAGTTTTAAAGCCTAGCGAAACTCAAGATGTAATGACAAGAGGAATTTATATGATGGGCATGATAGGTTTTATCATGATAGCTGCTTCTGGATTTGCTGAAGTTATGAAGGCAACGGAGGGTGTTACTAGCCTAGTAAATGCAACTGGAGATATCGTAGGAGACAATAAAGCCTTAGTAGCATTTTTAATGCTTTTAGTTGGGCTTTTGATAACTATGGGGATTGGATCATCTTTTTCAACCATACCCATAATCGCTGCTATTTATGTGCCTATGTGTGCATCTTTTGGTTTCTCGCCACTTGCTACCATAGCCTTAGTTGGAGCCTCAGCAGCACTAGGAGATGCAGGTTCACCTGCTTCAGACACAACTCTTGGGCCAACAGCAGGACTAAATGCCGATGGACAGCATGATCACATTTGGGATACAGTTGTTCCAACTTTTATTCATTTTAATATTCCGCTTATTATCTTTGGATGGATAGCTGCAATGATACTTTAGTTAAAGGGCCTTTAAGGCCCTAAGTTTTACTCAAAACCTTCTATGTTTTTACTCTTAGGCAGTACAAAATTTAAGATAATCCCTACAATTGCACCAAGCCCAATGCCACTAAATCCAACTCCACCAAAATTAAAAGTCATTCCACCAATGGCAAAAACCAAGATGATAGATACGATGATCATATTTCTAGGATTTGATAGATCTGTTTTTGATTTAATGAGTGTATCCATCCCAACTGATGCGATAATTCCAAAAAGTAGCAGTAAAATCCCTCCCATCACTGGAACAGGGATGGTAGCTAAAAGCCCACCTAATTTTCCCACAAATGCTAAAACAATGGCAAATATGGCAGCCCATGTCATGATAGCTGGATTAAAAGCTTTTGTTATGGTTACAGCTCCAGTTACTTCAGAGTAGGTTGTATTTGGCGGACCTCCCACTAAAGACGCCATAGAAGTGGCTAATCCATCACCAAGTAAAGTGTTTTCTAGCCCTGGATTTTTCAAATAATCCTCTTTTGTTACATTGCTAATTGCAAGCATATCTCCAATGTGCTCAACTGCTGGGGCAATGGCTATTGGCAGTATGTAGATGATGGCTTGAATGTTAAATTCAGGCATTGTAAAAGCAGGAATTGCAAACCATGAAGCATTACTAAAGGCGCTAAAATCAACTATACCAGCCATTAAAGAGACTATATATCCAACTACAATTCCACAAAAGATAGGAAGCAGTCTAAAAAGTCCTTTACCCATTAAAGCTACTAACATAGTTGTAATAAGGGCTAAAAAAGCTATTGTCATAGCAGTAGTTTCAGGCACTATGACAATAGCGCCATCCCCACTTCTTCCCATGGCCATATTAACGGCAACTGGAGAGAGAATAAGACCAATTGTCATGATAACTGGCCCTACAACTACAGGAGGCAACAGTTTATGTAAAAAACCAGAGCCTTTAACTCTAACTAAAATACTTAAAATAATGTAGAAAAATCCTGCTGCAACTAAACCTGACATCGTGCCAGCAATACCCCAAGTTTGCACACCATGCATAATTGGTGCGATAAACGCAAAAGATGATGCTAAAAAGATTGGAGGAACTTTTTTTCTAGTAGTAATTTGAAAGATTAAAGTTCCAACTCCAGCAGTAAACAAGGCGACATTTGAGTCAAGTCCTGTTAGGATTGGCACTAAAACTAAAGCACCAAAGGCAACAAAAAGAAACTGCAAACCAATAATGCTCTCTTTTAAAGAGAAGCGATAAGCGGTGGAATTCATACTCTCCCTTAATGTAATTTTTTACAAAACTCTCTAACTTCTTTATCTATCTCATAAACTTCACTAACACTGTTTGGAAGCATATTTTCAAACTTTTGAGCCGCCTTTATGACTCCTTTTGCTAAATCAATGATGGAACATTTCTCTTTTAAAAAATGCTCTATCATTGACTCATTTGCTCCATTTATAACTGCACCTAGCTTTGGATTTTGCATCAAAGTATCTTTTAACTCCCAAACTGGATATCTATCTGTTTTAATCTCTTTAAATTCAAAAGATTTTATCTGTAATAAATCAACATTTGGCAAGATGTTTGAATCAACTTCTTTTAATAGTGCAAAAGCTATGGGTAACTTCATGTCTTGCCCAGCTAAATGAGCAGTTGTACTTCCATCTTCATAGTCAATTAAAGCATGAATGATTGATTTTGTCTCAATGATAGCGTCGTAACTATTAGCTTCAAAAAGCCACCTAGCTTCTAGTAGTTCAAAGAGTTTATTTACCATACTTGCGCTATCTATGGTGATTTTTTGCCCCATTTTCCAATTTGGATGTTTTAGTGCATCTTTTGGTTTCATATATTTAAGTTTTTCTAAGGGAGTATCTCTAAAAGCACCACCACTAGCAGTGATGCAGAGTCTTTTAGCTTTTCTATGAGATTTTAAGTACCAAAGCCCAAAATGTTCGCTATCTATTGGAACTATTTTGCTTGTATCTAAAAAAGCTCCAGCTGCCACTAAAGACTCTTTGTTTGCTAAAGCTAACTCTTTTCCAAGTTCTAAAGCTTTAACTGTGGGAAACAGTCCCATAAACCCAACTAAAGCATTGATAACTAAAGGACTTGATGAGTTCTCAAGTAGATTTAAAATGCCCTCATTTCCAACAAACACATTTGGATGATTAACTTTTTTTACTAAATTTTTATCACCAATTGCGACAAAAACTGGTTTAAACTCTTCTATTTGTCTATTTAATAACTCTACATTTTTTCCTGCAACTAAAGCTTCAACCCTTAACCCAAACTCTCTTGCAATGTGTAAAGTGTTGACTCCTATTGAGCCAGTGCTGCCT
>JAAYLJ010000179.1 GCA_012521935.1 Campylobacteraceae bacterium
CTTCAAGTTCAGCTGGATCTTCCTCACTTAAATCTCTCATATTTTCTATATCTTTTTGCCTAAAGATAGCACTATCATCAAAGCCCATTTTTGCATCAAGTGCAATGAACTCACCTGAGCCAGTCTTAACCAGTGGATTTATCTCAATTAATTCAGCATCTTTTTCCATGTAAAGTGTGTATAGCTTTGAAGCAAATTTAACAAAAGGAGCCATCTCCTCTTTTGATAACTTTAAACCAAAAGCTAAAGCTCTGCCATGAAAGCCTTGAAAGCCAATGGAGGGATCTACTGCTACTTTGATTATCTTCTCAGGCGTGGCAGCTGCTACATTTTCAATCTCCATTCCACCTTCAGTTGAAGCGATGATAACAGGCATCTCCTTTGCCCTATCAAGCACAACTGCTAAATAAAACTCTCTAGCAATATCCACACCCTCTTCTATGTATACTTTTTCAACAACCTTTCCTTTGGGGCCAGTTTGATGAGTGACTAAAGTCATTCCTAACATTTTTTCAGAAGCTTCAACCACCTCTTTGGGAGTTTTAACTACTTTCACACCACCACCTAAACCTCTTCCTCCCGCGTGTATTTGGGCTTTAACAACCCAAATATCACCACCAAGACTCAAAGCTGCATCTTTTGCTTTACTTGAAGATTCAATAACTACACCTCTTGGAGTAGGAATATTGAACTTTTTAAGTAACTCTTTGGCTTGATATTCATGAATATTCATCGATCCTCCTAAACTCTTTTAGTATCTATTTGAATTTCTAATACATTATAAAAAAATATTTCAAAAGTATAGCTTGATTTTTCCATAGTTTCAATCTATTTTTGAAACTTTTTACATATTGAAAATTTCATCAATAATTTTATTAAACTCTTCATTTGGCCTTAGGTTTTTTCTACCTTTTTCATCATCAAAATGGTAGTATCCTCCCATGTCCACACTCTCTCCTTGAGCCTCATTTAAATTTTTAATTATTTCATCAATTTTTGCACTAAAAAGTAGAGCTATTTTTGAAAATTTATCTTTTAACTCCAAATCATCTGTTTGAGTACTTAATGCTTTAACCCAGTAATATGCAAGATAGACATGGCTTCCTCTAGTATCTAACTCTTTAACCACTCTTGAGGGAGATCTATTCTCATTTAAAAACTCCTCAGTCGCACTATCAAGTGTTTTGGCTAAAACTTTAGCTTTTTCATTACTTAATGAAATATGCTCAAGCGCAGCACCTAGCGCTAAAAATTCTCCTAAAGAGTCCCATCTTAAGTGATTTTCTTTTAAAAACTGTTCGACATGTTTTGGAGCAGAGCCTCCAGCTCCAGTTTCAAACAAAGCTCCTCCATTTAGTAATGGAACGATTGAGAGCATTTTAGAACTAGTTCCTAGCTCTAAAATGGGAAAAAGATCGGTATTGTAATCTCTTAGTACATTTCCAGTAACACAAATGGTATCTTTACCCTCTCTAACTCTTTTTAAAGTTGCTATTGTTGCTTCTTTTGGAGAGAGGATAGTTAAATCTAAGCCATTGGTATCTTCATCTTTTAAGTAAAAATTTACCTTTTTTATTATCTCACTGTCGTGCGCCCTATTTTCATCTAGCCAAAAAATCGCTGGAGTATTGCTAAGTCTAGCCCTTCTAACGGCTAAACTAACCCAATCCCTAACCGCTTCATCTTTAACTCTACACATCCTCCAAATATCACCTTTAGAAACTTTATGCTCTAATAAAACTTCCTCTCCAACAACTTCAATAACTCCATCATCTTCTACTTCAAAAGTTGTATCATGAGAGCCATACTCTTGCGCTTTTTTAGCCATAAGTCCAACATTTGGAACTGAGCCCATAGTTTTAGGATCAAATGCTCCATTAATCTTACAATCTTCAATAACAGCTGCATAAACTCCCGCGTAAGATCTATCTGGAATCATAGCGATACACTCTTTTGCATCTCCATTTTTATCCCACATCTTTCCACCATTTCTAATCATGGCTGGCATTGAAGCATCTACTATCACATCATTTGGAAAATGAAGATTTGTTATGCCTTTATCCGAATTTACCATAGCTAAGCTAGCGCTACTATTTAAGCACTCATTTAACTCTTTTTCTACTTTTTTGGCTAAATTTGATGGTAATTTTTTTATCTCATTAAAAATGTGAGCTAAACCATTGTTTGGATTTATACCTAGCTTTCTAAACTCATCTTCATACTTTTTAAATATGGTAGAAAAATAACTCTTTACAGCTACTCCAAACATAATTGGATCAGAAATCTTCATCATAGTTGCTTTTAAGTGCAATGAAAGAAGTAAATCTGCATTTTTTGCCTCAATAATTTGCTCTTTATAAAATTTGCTAAGTTCATCTACACTCATAAACGAACCATCAACTATCTCATCTTTAAAAAGCTTTAAACCCTCTTTTAAAACTTTTCTCTCTCCACTATTTTTTTTCAAAACAATGGAAACTTCCATATCTTTTTTTAAAGTAACTGATTTTTCTGTTCCATAAAAATCAAGTTTTTGCATATGTGCAACTTTAGTTTTAGAGCTATTTTTCCATTCTCCCATATAGTGAGGATTTTTTCTAGCAAACTCTTTTATGGCTTTTGAAGCCCTTCTATCAGAGTTTCCTTCTCTTAATACTGGATTTACAGCAGAGCCTAAAATCTTTGAGTATCTATCTTTTATCTTCTTTTCTTCTTCATTTTTTGGTTCATCTGGATAGTTTGGAAGGTTGTATCCCCTCTCTTGCAACTCTTTTATTGCAGCTTGAAGCTGGGGAATGGATGCTGAAATGTTTGGTAACTTAATGATAATACTTTTAGGATCTTTTGTTAAATCTCCAAGGATTTTTAAATCATCTGGAAACTCATCTTTTGAAAAATTAGCTAAAATTCGGCCTGCTAATGAGATATCTTTTTTAACTATCTCAATTTTAGCTTGCTTTAAAAAAGCTTTAATGATTGGCAAAAGCGAGTAAGTCGCTAAAGCTGGAGCTTCATCTACCTTTGTATAAAAAATTTTACTTTCCACAAAACTCTCCTTTTTTAAAAAATATTATCATTTAAGATATAAAATCTACTCTAAATATAAATCTAAGCAAAACATTTCAAGCTCAACTTATCTACCCCCTTTTATAGCCTTTAAATGCTCATCATAATTTTTTGAAAAAGTATGCTTACCGCTTTTGTCTCTTACAAAATAGAGATAGTCACTTTTTGCTGGAAATATGGCAGCTTTTAAGGCATCAACACTAACTGAGGATACAGGATGTGGTGGCAAGCCAGCATACTTGTAAGTGTTGTACCTTGAAGTATCGTTTTTTATCCTTTCTGGGGTTACTTTAAGGTTGCTAAACTCTCCATAATTTAGCGTTCCATCCATTTGGAGTTTCATATTTTTATTAAGTCTATTATAAATAACTGATGAGACTAAGGGCATTTCATCAATTGAAGCTGACTCTTTTTCTATGATGGAAGCTATGATTTGATACCTTCTCCATCTGTTTGGATTGTACTCTCCAAAGATTTTTTGTGAAAGGTTTTTATTTGCATTCTCTGAAAGGGAGATTAAATAATAAAGCAAATGCCTAGCTTCAATGCCAATTGGAAGTTGGTAGGTTTCTGGGAAAAAAAGGCCTTCAGGATAGGATGCTAGCTTATCATACTCCTTTTTTATCTCCTCTTGCGAGATATTAAAAGTTTGGGATAGATTTTTTAAAAATATAGCTGTTGTCTCTCCAGGCTTAAGTGTAACTGAAACCATAGCAGCTTTTGCATGAGTTAATTTATAATAAAAATCACCCCTACTTAAGCTAGTTTCACCTACATCTATCCAGCCAGATTGTGGCCAACCAAAAATTCTTAAAATCTTACGATCAATTGCAGGTATGAAGTCGAAATTTCGTTTATGTAGATATGATATAATCTGCGAAATAGATCCTTTTGGAACAAAGACTACAGAAGTTGTATTCATGGGCTTAGCAAGGTAAAATAAGAGTGAAAAAATAATGATAAACAGCATTTCAAAAATGATAAGGCAGCTTTGGATTCCTATTTTATTGCCTGGCATTGTTTTTTTTACCTTTATAACCGCTTTAATCCATGGGATAAACATAGACAAGTTCTCATTTGCCAATATTTACATAGACAGATTTTACATTAAACTAGATAAAAAACTGATTGTAGATATAAATAGTTTAACCCTGCCCAAAAGCTCAAGCTCAAATAGCGCTAGAGAAGAATTAGTCACACTTTTAAGCTACTTACCTTGGCTAGATAGGCTCTTTGAGTCAATTTCCATAGGGAAAATAATTTATGAAAATGAGACAATAAGTTTTCTATTTAAAAAAGATATATTTTATCTTGATTCAAACTATATGACTATTGATGCGGCTATTAAATCAATAGATGGTGAAATTAAAACACAAATCAAACAACTTTTAGTTAAAGATTTTAATCTTGAATTAAGAGGGATTTTAGATTTTGACATACTAAGTGAAGAGGGATTTTTTGAAGGAGAGTTTTCTACTTATGAAATAGAGGGAAAAATAGCTTTAAGACTAAAAGATAGGATGCTTTCATATGTAGCAAAAAGTGATAGGTTTTCATCTTTAGATAGCTTCATGGAGGCGCTAGAGTCCATAGTGGAGATTGAGCCAGAAATTAGTGATTGGATTTATAAAAAAATTACAAGCTCTTCATACCTTTTAAAATCACTAAAAGGAAAAATTGACTTAAAAAATGGAGAGTATTTTCCTTATGAGATGGAGGGAGAAGCTTTTGCAAAAGATGTAAAAGTAAAGTTTGAAGAGCATTTACCAGCGGCAAACATTGAAGAGTTGAGCATAAAATTAAAAAACAACCAACTGCTTTTTGATCTTGGCAAATCTTCATATGAAGGAATTGACATAAGTGGATCTGATGTTTATATCTATAATTTACTCAAAGGCAAAGCTGGGATTGTAGTTATCATAGATGCAAATACTAGGCTTGATGAGAGGGTTCATCAAATTTTAAATGCTTATGATATTAAAATACCTCTAACCCAGCTTAGCGGAAAGACTAAAGCTAAGTTAAAACTTGATATTGAGTTTTCTCCATTTCACATAGACACTCATGGTATTTTCATACCTCAAAATAGCCAATTTGCCTTTTTAGATGAGGTTTTTTATACTAAACATTCATTTATAACGCTTAAAAACAGCGATATTTACCTTGATAATACTCATTTAAGCTATGGCTCTTTGTTTGAGCTTTATACTCAAGGAACTTTGGATTTAGAAGAGTTAAACTACATGGGAAATGTAGATTTAGAGTTTTTAAATATTAAATCTGAAGATGAAACCATAATAGAGCTTGAAAAGTACCTTACCCCCATAGTGGTTGATTTTAAAGAAGAGGCAACAATCACTCTGCCAGAGCTTAATAGCAAGATTGCATTTTTGCAAGAAGGGTTCTCTTTTAGGGCAAATGATCTTAAGTTAATCTACCCATATGCTCCAATCTTGCATGAATTTGAAATCAAATCTGGAAAGGTGAAGGGCAAAACGGAAGATTATAAAAAATATGAGATTGAACTTTTAGCCTCATCACTAAAAACTCCCTTTTATAAAGATGGTAAACCTTTGCAATCTTTACTAGCAAACATCGTAAATGAGGGAGAAAAAACGGACATAAAAGCTGATGGAATAAAAATATCTAAATCAAAAAATAGTTTAAACATTGTTTTAGAAAATATTGACTTAAAAAGTGAAAGCGATGAGTCTTTAAACTTAAATGTTGATAGTTTTTTAAACCTAGAGGCAAAAAATAGCTCCATAATCTTAAATGAAGATGGAAAAAGCTTTGATTTTAGCAAATATAGCGCTAGCTTACAAAAAGATAATTTAACCTTTAATGGCTCATTTAAAAATAGTGGATTTATAAATTTTAAGAAAAACTTATCTGGATTTACAGCATCCATAAAGGAGTTAAATGATCTCTCTTTTAAAGAACTGCTAGGGAAAAATCTTTTTAATGAAGGAGAGTTTAATATAGAGATAAAAGGACACAATAGCAACTTTTACTCTGGAAAATTAGATTTAAAAGATACCTATTTAGTTGAAATGAAAGCGTACAATAATTTAATTGCTCTACTAAATACAGTCCCCTCATTAGCTCTTTTTAAATCTCCTGGATTTGATGAAAAAGGGTATAAGATTGGGTCTGGAGATGTTGTTTTTAGCATGAAAGATGACATTTTAACTCTACATTTAATAGAGCTAAAAGGGGCTAGTGCGGATATTTTAGGAAAAGGTGTTGTGAATTTAAAAGATGGACTTTTACAAGTTGATCTGAAATTAAAAACCTTAAAAGATATAAGTTCATTTATAGGTAAAATTCCACTTATAAATCATATCTTTTTAGGGGATGATAATAGCATTTCAACAGCCATAAAAATTAGTGGAAACTTAGAAGATCCAAAGGTTGAAACAGAAGTTTTTCAAGATGTGGTAATGACTCCATTAAACATTTTAAAAAGAACTCTAGAGCTACCCTTTAAAATCTTTAGTGATTAAATAACTGCTCTATTAACTCTTTTAACTCTTCCATACTTTTGGCGATATAGGGAGTTTTTATCTCATATGATCCATATCCCCAGTTTACATATATAAATGGTATATTTGCATTTTTTGCAGCAAAAGCATCTTTTAAACTATCGCCAACAAGTAGAGCTTTTTTTGCTTTTTTTGTCTTAATTATCTCATTTACCATTGTTGGATCTGGCTTTGAAGCTTTGTAAGTATTTGCACCAACAATAAGATCAAAATAGTGCTCCATTTCGCAATGAGAGAGCATTTTTTTAGCAAAAAAATCCCAAGAATTAGTAGCTATTGTTAAACTAGAGTGCTCTTCTAAACTCTTTAAAAGCTCCCTTGCTCCATCATAAGGAGTTAAGTTATGAGTGCAGTTTTCAAAGTAGTGTTTTTCAAATATCTCACGATGTTCTTTTTTATACTCATCTGTATTGTAAAATTTTTTTGGTAGTGACTCTTTTGGATCATTTATATATTTTATTATTTCATCTTTACTAAGTGGATGAAAACCTATCTCTTTTCTAACAAAATTTACACTCTTAACTATGCCATCAGAGCTATCAAGAAGCGTTCCATCCATGTCAAAAAGTACACAATTTTCTATCATAACTTTAACCCTAAAAGCACAACATCTCTCTCTTTTCCATCTATTATGGCAACTCCGGGCAAGCTTCCCCACTCTTTAAAATTAAACTTTTTAAAGAGCTTTAAACTCGCACTATTTTTCTTGAAAATTAAAGCTAATAAATTTTTAATCCCTAAGCTTGGGGCTAACTTGATAGCTTCTTCCAAAAATTGTTGTCCAAGTTTTTTACCCCTAAAGTTTGGATCAAGATATATATTAATCTCAGCAGTTTGCTCATATGCGGGCTTTCCATAAAAAGGATCAAAACTCAACCACGCAATTATCTTTCCATGATACTCTTTGACTAAAATTGGCCTATTTTTACTTCTAGTTTTAAACCACTCTAGCCTACTCTCAACACTTACCTCTTTAGTATCAGCAGTTGAAACTCCGCTTGAAACTGTAGAATTGTATATTTTAATAATCTCTCCAAGATCCTCAATTGTCGCTTCTTTATAAGAATCTAACATATCTATCCCTTAACTTTTAAATTACTCCATCTCTAATCTCATCAAATACATCTCTTCCCCATCAATGGTAGAGACATCACTACTCCCACAAAGTGGGCATAAAAACTCATTTTTATCTAGCTTGCTTTCACTAAAACAGCTATGGCAATTAATGATTATGTCTTGAATGTGCATGATTAAATCTGCTTCTTCGCAAATGGTTTTTTCTTTGAAGGTTTCAAAAGCCATCTTTAAAAGATGTGGCTCAACTCCGCTTAATTTGCCTATTTTTATCTCAACTTTTAAAACTTTTTTTGCATCATTTGCTTTAGCATTCTCCTCGCAAAGATCTAAAAGTGAATGGATAATCGAAAATTCGTGCATTAACAAATCCTAGGTAAAAGCTCACCTTTTGGTGATTCTAAAAATCTTTGACTACCCCAAGGAGTTTCTAAAATAACTCTCCCCTCATACTCCTTAACTGCCACTCCAAATAAGGATGCCCTCTTAGTTACTTCAAAACCTTTTAAAACCTCTAAAGCTTTTGAAGCATCCTCTTCTTTTAGGGCTAAAACCATAGTTCCTTCATTTGCAAATTCATATGGTTCAAATCCAAATATTTCACAAATTCCTCTAACTTCATCAGCTACTGGTATCTTTTCTTCATAAGCTTTTATGCCAATATTTGAAGCTACTGCCCACTCATTAAGCACTGCGCTAAGTCCGCCTCTTGTTGCATCTCTTAGAGCAATTGGCGCAATTCCAGCTTCATAAAGCGCCTTTACAGGCTCCCATAAAAGAGCACAATCACTCTTTATGCTTGTTTCTACATCCAAATCTTCTCTTTTAGCTAATATGCAAGCTCCGTGATTGCCAACTTCATTTGAGACTATTAAAACATGTCCTGCTTTAATATTGTGCGAAGAGATATTTTTTTGTACAATCTCTCCTACTCCAGAACTATTTATAAAAACTCCATCAACACTACCTTTTGGAACTACTTTTGTGTCTCCTGCTACTACTTTAACGCCGATTTTCTCCATCTCATCTTGCATACTTTTAACTATCTTTTGTAAATCACTAAATAAAAAACCCTCTTCAATCATAAAGCCACAAGTTAAATATCTTGGTTTTGCCCCAGCCATCACTAAATCATTTACAGTTCCAACAACAGCAAGTTTTCCAATATCTCCACCATTGAAAAATAGGGGATTTACAGTAAATGAATCGGTTGTAAAAGCTATTGGGCTTTTTAATTCAATAGTTGCTGCATCTTCCATTTTTTCTAAAATTGGATTTGAGAATGATTTAAAAAAAAGTTTATTTATAAGCTCATTCATCTCATCACCACCGCCACCATGGGCTAAAAGTATCTCTTTCATACTCTTCTTCCTTTAAGAAGTGATCCATATTTATAATACGCTGCACAAGCTCCCTCGCTTGAAACCATACATGAGCCTATGGGGGAAGATGGCACACAAGCTTTTCCAAAAACCTTACAATCATATGGTTTTGCTAAACCTTTTAAAATATCTCCACAAATGCAAAGCTTGTGATCTTTTTTATGCTCTTTTGGTATTAAATCTTTAAAGATTATCTGGGCATCCAAAAAAGCATACTCATCTTTTAATTTCAAAGCACTATTTGGAATATCTCCAATGCCTCGCCAATTAAAATGAGCCCTTCTTTCAAAATATTTATCTACTAACTTTTGAGCGTGCAAGTTTCCATCTCTTGAGACGGCTCTTATATACTGGTTTTCAACCTCATATCTTCCCTCTTCAACTTGCTTTACGATTTTTAATATAGCTTCCATCACATCAATTGGCTCAAACCCAGCAACTACTATGGGCATTTTAAATTTCTCGCAAACTCTTTCATAAATTTTTGTTCCAGTTATAACGCTTACATGAGAAGGTCCTAAAAAAGCATCTATTTTTGAATTCTCATCAAGCATAATGGCTTCCATTGGCTCTGGAACTAAAACATGATTTGAGAAAAATGAAATGTTTTTAATGCCCTCTTTCAAAGTTTTATCAATAATTGCGGCGCTCATTGGAGTAGTAGTTTCAAAACCAATGGCAAAAAATATAACCTTTTTAGTGGGATTTTCATTTGCTATTTTTAAAACATCTAATGGAGAGTAAAGTGCTCTAACATCAGCTCCTCTAGCCCTTAACTCTTGGAGCGAACTTTTACTTCCAGGAACTCTAATCATGTCTCCTAATGTAGTAAATATCACATCTTTACTAGAAGCTAGAGCCAGCGCTGCATCAATCCTCTCTTTTGGCATAATGCAAACAGGACACCCAGGTCCATGGATAAACTCAATATGCTTTGGTAAAAGTTGAATTATCCCATATTTCATTATGGTGTGAGTGTGTCCTCCGCAAACTTCCATAATTTTTATAGGAGTTTTTGACTCTTTATAAATTAATTTTGAAAGCGCTCTCATATGTGCGGGGTTTCTAAACCCCTCAATGAGATTCAAAGTACTCTCCGCTATGTCCTTCATCTGGATCTATTTCACCACTTTCCATAGCCTTTACTATCTCTTCATAAGCTTTAATGCTCTCAAGTGCCTCTTCTTTGCTTATCTTTCCCATAGCATAACCCACATGAATTAAAATATAATCTCCAATCTCTATAGGCTCATCTATTAAATCAAGAGTAATCTCTCTTTTTACACCCATGGTATCAACTGTTGCCATATTATTTTCATCAATTTTTATAACTTTTGAAGGTATAGAAAGACACATAATTTACTCCTTATCTTAAAGATATTTTAAATTTTAAATAATCAATCCACTGCTTAATCCCTTTGCCACTCTTGCTATCAACTTGCAAAATGTCTAATTTAGGGTTTAATTTTCTAGCCTCTTTAATGGCTACATCAATATTAAAATCAAAATGAGGTAAAAGATCTGTTTTTGTTATGATTAAAAGATCAGCCGCTCTAAACATAACAGGATATTTTGCAGGCTTATCATCTCCTTCTGGAACTGAAAGCAGTACAACATTTAAGTGAGTACCAACATCATAACTAGCTGGGCATACTAAATTGCCAACATTTTCAACAAATACTAAATCTAAATCCTCTAAAGGCATGGCGTGTAAACCTTTATGAACCATAAAAGCATCCAAATGACACGCTTGTCCTGTTGTTATTTGATACGCAGGTGCTCCTTTTGCTATTATCCTTTGCGCATCTTGATTTGTCTCTAAATCTCCCTCAATTACTCCAATTTTAAGCTCGCCGCTATCGATAGTCGCTTCTAGGAGTGTAGTTTTTCCTGCACCTGGGCTACTCATTAAATTTATAGCAAAAACCCCATGGCTTTCAAAATGAGCTCTATTGTGAGCTGCTTCTTTATCATTTGCATCTAAAATTTTAGTGATAACTTCAACTGTTTTTGAGTCATTTAGCTGAGGATTTGGATGGTGGTGATGTTCATCATGGCTATGTGACTCTTTAGATATCGTGCACCCGCAATCTTTACACATTAGAGTTCCTTTTTTGTTTAAGATTTAATATATTAATCAAATAGTGGTAAATTATCTCTGAATGGGGCGGGTTAGATATTTTATAAAAGGAGAAAGTGCACTAAGCGTGCACTTTAATTATGAGGCAGGTATGGCGGCTTTTACTAATTTAGAAAATTTAACGCCTTTTAATCCACCTATTTTTTGTGAGAAATCTTGTATTTTATTTGCTATACCTTGAATCATTATGGTTTCTAAGCAATTTTCATGATCAATGTGAACATGAGTTGAGCACATTATTTTAATCTCTGCATCATGTTGTATGTCAACTATTTTTTGAACTAAGTCGTTTTGATGATGGGTATAGATGATAGTTAATACGCCAATCACTTCGCTATCGTCATCTTTCCAACTATCTTTTACTATCTTTTCTCTAATTAAATCTCTAGTAAATTCACTTCTGGAAGCATAACCTTGTGTAGAAACTTTTTTATCCAATTCATTTAGTAGTTGCTCTGGTAAAGAGACACTAAACCGAATAACTTTATCCATTGAGAATCCTTATTCTTATTATTTAGTGATAATAATAGTAGAAAAAAACTTAAAAAGAAATAAGAAAAATAACTATTGTGCTAAAATAATTTTAGCCAACTGCCCAAAAGCAATACCACTATCATTTAAAGGAATTTTTTCTGAAAAATATATTTTAATTTTTTCTTTTTTGGCTTTATGAAGTAGCGTCTTTACAAGAGTTTTGTTTTGAAAAACTCCTCCACTAATCACTATTGGAAGATTATATTTTTTACCCATATAGATAATACTATTTGCTAGCAGATGCACAAAGAGTGTTATGTAATTTTCTTTTTCATCTCTTTTAATGCTCTTTAGGAAATTTTTATAGTAAAAAATACTATTGTGAAAATGAAAACTTTCATCACTTTTTACTTTTTCATCAAAGAGTGATTCAATGAGTAGTCCACTCTCCCCATCGTATGTTACTTCATTTAAACCTGTAGCTAAAAACGCCACAGCATCAAATATCCTACCAACAGATGAGCATAGTGGAGAGTTTATATTTTTTAAATGAGCCTTATCTAAAAGTGGCAACTCTTTTTCAAAAGGTTGAAAGATTTTTAAACTCTGCTCATCTTTTAAATCTTTTAGCATTGAGTAAGCTACTCTCCAAATATGTTTTATAGATCCCTCTCCCCCTAAAAGTTTAAAAGGCTCAAAATGGGCAACTCTTTTAAAGTTACCTTTTTCAAAGAGTAAAAACTCTCCTCCCCAAATGGTTTCATCTTCCCCATACCCTGTTCCATCCCAAGAAACTCCCAAAACTGGCTCATTTAAACCATGTTCTAGCATTGTTGCGCAAATATGAGCTTGATGGTGATAAACTCCCAAGCTTTGAATATTTTGAGATTTTGCCCAAAGAGTTGAAGTGTAGTTTGGGTGATTGTCATGGAGTATTAAATCTGGTGTCGCCTCATAAAATCTTTTTAACATTTTAAGGGTGTGATTGAAAAATTCAAACCCTTTTAAACTACTAATATCTCCAATGTATGGGCTTTGGATTATTTTTCCATTATGAAGCAAAGCAATGGAGTTTTTCTCTTGCGCGCCAACAGCTAAAATGGTTTTACCTATTTTTTCTTTAACTGGAAAGGTAAAAGGCGCATATCCCCTTGAAATTCTTAAAGGTAAAATTTTCTCTTCTATTAGTTGAACTATTGAATCATCACTTCTATTTACTATTTTTCTATCGTGATTTAAATAAAACTCTACAATGCCCTTTAACTCTTTGAACTCTAATTCATTTGAAACTATGGGCTCATCTTTTCTGTTTGCACTTGTTGCAATGAGTGGAAAATCTATATATTCAAAAAGAAGAAAATGAAGTGGAGTATATGGCAAAAAGATACCAAGCCTATCAGTTTTTGGTGCAATCTCTTGGGGTAAAGTTAAGTTTTTTTTCTTTTTCACAAGCACTATTGGCTTTTCTATCGAATTTAAAACCGCCTCTTCTTTTTTAGACAAAACTACATACTCTAAAGCCATTTTTATATCTTTGCACATAATGGCAAATGGTTTGGCTACCCTTTTCTTTCTAACTCTTAACTCTTTTAAACTATCTATATTTCTTGCATCACAAATTATGTGAAATCCGCCCATTCCCTTTAATGCTACAATCTCTCCATTTTTAATTAACCGTACAAACTCTTTTAAAGCTTCATCTCCTTCTTTAATCACCCCAGAAGAAATAGTGTTTAAACTAAGTTTTGGGCCACAATGCGGACAACTAATTGGCTGGGCATGGTATCTTCTATCTAATGGATTGTTGTACTCTTGTTCGCAACTTTTACAAAGTTTAAACTCTTTCATTGAAGTATTTGGCCTATCATATGGCAAGCTTTCAATGATGCTATATCTAGGACCACAATTTGTACAGTTTGTAAATGGATAGTGATAGCGCCTATTTTTACTATCTCTCATCTCATCTTCACAACTCTTGCAAAGCGACATATCTGGCAAAACTGCGGAGTGTTTTACTCCCTCATTTGTGCTTTTTTCTATCTTAAAACTGTTTTCATTGGTTGACTTTAACTCTTTTTGAGTGATTTTGTCGACTCTAGCAAGGGGTGGAAGACTTAAATAAAACTCTTGCAAAAACTCTTTTAGTTTATTCTCCTCTCCTTGAAGCTCCATATAAACGCCACTTACGCTATTTTTTATAAATCCAGTTAAATTAAGTTTTGTAGCAAGTGTATAAACAAAGGGTCTAAATCCAACACCTTGGACTAAACCCTCAACTTTGTAAGATACTCTTTTTTTACTCATCAAGCGGGAGTTCATAAGCAGTACTAACTTGGTGTCTAACTTTTGCCTGCCTAATTATCACTTCACTAACTCTTTCGTTTTCAAATAAAGAGCCAGAAATTATTAAATTTGTAGAGTTTAATTCATCTTTGGTTCTATCTAAAAAGTTTGAAATGAAAAACCCTAAACTATCAATCAAAGCAAAGCTCAAAGTTTCCAAATCAGCCCCTGCTAAAAGATAGCTCATTATGCTTTTAAAAAATCTAGTAGTATTAAATTCACCTCTTAAGCTCTCATCATTTAGCTTAAAATCAATACTAGGGCCTTTTAATCCTCCAAAAACAAAAGCTTTATCTAAAACTAAATTAGCCCCAATTTCTATATTTTTTCCAAGCCCAAATAAAACTCCAACAGCTCCAAAGATGGTAAATAGGCTATTTGGATGATTTTCAAAATTTAAATTTTTAAAATTATTAAAATTTTCACTAAATTTATTAGAAAAATTTTCAATTAATCTTTTGCCTGTTTTGCTTTTTTCTATAGCTTCAACTATGCTACTTGCATCTTTTGGTAAATTAAATTTTACAAGATCTACAAAGCCCTTATCTTCGCTATAAAAAGCTATCTCATCACTATGTTTTTTACTAAAATAGAGTAAAACTACATTTTTATTAAAAAGATTTTGCTCCTTTAAAACTCTTGCACTTTGTCTAATGCTTGGCTCTTTAAAGGCGCTCAAAGACTCTTTGCTCTCTTTGGGTGTATAGATAGAATTGTTTAAAATTAAGTGTGTAGAGTTTTCTAAAACAGTTAAGTAAAGAGGTTCTCTAGTTACTCCTTCATATTCTAAAGTACTTTTTTGTTTTAAATTTGGTGAAATTTTTATAAACTCCACCCCTAGCTTAAAAAGCTCTTTAGTTAAAAGTAACAGCAAAATATCATCTGCTAATTTTATATGTACAAATCTATCTAAGATTATATTTTTTTGTGCAAAAATGCTGTTTATAGGTAGTCTTAATATAGGTTTTTCCAAAGATGCTAAAGCTTCGCTTTGGTAAGATTTTATGACACACATTTTTTCCACTAAAGAAAGATCGCAAGGCATAAAAATGTATTTGCCATCTTTAATCTTTTCATCTCCTAGCGCGGTTACATGAAATTTGCCTGTTGCAGTTAAAATATCTACGCCCTCACCGCTAAATAGCTTTTTAGCTACCTTTTCAAAAATCTCTTTAAAACTACTTGTTTTTGATGTTATAGTTAAGTTTTTATCTTTAAAGATTAACTCATTGTCCTTTTTTAAACCAACTCCTACACTTGGCTTAATGAAAGGATTATAGTAGTGCACACTATGTTCATTTAAAACCTCTTCAACCATTTTTGGGGAAAAAGGTAAAAATAGATTGCACTTTTTAATCTCTCTTTCCTCCCCAAAAACTTCATCAACCACTCTTGCGCTAAAGCTATCTATAAAGATTGAAGTTGGTAGATAGATTGAGAGTTTGTTTGAAAAATCTAGTAAAAACTCTTCATCACCTAAGATGAAAAAAAGTACTCTTTTATCTTCATAGCGCAAAAAGTACTCTACATTAAACTCATTTGAAATGTTAATTAGAAAATTTTCTAAAACAGCATGACTAGCACCTGTTTTAAACTCAAAAAGAAGAATCATCATACTCGCTTTGACATGAATTATCAGCAACCTCTTGAATGGTTACTGAGGGCTCTTTTATCTCTACTTCAAAACCTAGGCTTTTTAAATGTTTTATGAAAGTATCTTCCATAACTTTAGAGCCCTCAAGAACTGCTTTGGTTAATTTTAAAGTAGTTATATCTACAACCTCTGGAATTATACCAATAATTTTTGTAGGTGGCCTATCGCCATATAGATCCATCATAGTTAGGGTTTGTAACATTTCGACTTCATGAGCGCTTCCATGCCAAGAGATTGAGTCTGGAACATCATTAAAATCAAAAAAATATACATCTCCAATCTCTGCGTCATTTGCATCAACACAATCAAAAACAATCAAATAATCATAACTTGCAATTATGGGAATAAGTTGCTGGGCTAAAGTACCGCCATCTATGAAGTTTATAGTGTGTTTTGAAGAGGTGAAATTATATTTTTTTTCCAAATATCTACAAAGATGAACTCCGACACCCTCGTCGGAGAACATCACATTTCCAATTCCTAAAGCTAGAACTTTCACTCTAGCTTCTTAATTTTCTGGTTTTTTAAATTTATATCCACTAATGATAGAGTCCATTGATCCTTCTTTACCCATAATGGAGTTAAAAATTGCCATATAGATATGTACAGGAACAAAGATTAAAATCCCCCACATTGCTATATGGTGAATTTCTCTAACACTAGCTAAGCCTCCCATCATCACTTCAATGGATCTCATATAATCATACAAAAATCCACCTAAGCCCTCATGATAAGAGTGAACATAAAGTACTAAACCTGTTATGGAGATTAAAATTACTAAAAAGTAAAGGCTTCCATAAGCTACAACTTGAAGAGGATTATAAACTCCTCTTAATTTTGGATGCTTTCCAATAAATAGATAATATTTAATTTGAGCTATCCAAATTTTTGGATTTAAAAAATCTATAAAAGATACTCTTTCTAGCCTACTAGTTCTATCAAAGATAAATAGATAAATCTTAAAAATAGTAGCTGCTATGAGTAAAAATCCAAAAACTAAGTGCCACATACGCATTTTAGCATTTAGAAAAAGCACGGGTTCATCTGAAATGCCAGGAGCTACAAAAACATATGCTAAATAAAAACCAGTAGCTGTTAAAGCAAAGATAGCTATGGCTCTTATCCAGTGAGTCCAGCGTAACCCAGATGAAAACTGATAACTTGTTTTTCTATTATTCATTGTTTTCTCCTTAGCTTAACAGCTTGTACTGTTTGGATTAACCTTATAGCTACTAATCTCATTCCCTTTTGTATCCATAACATGAACTGCACAAGCAATGCATGGGTCAAATGAGTGGATTATTCTAACTATTTCAAGAGGTTGAGTCACATCAGCTATCTTAAGCCCAACTATAGCCTCTTCATAAGGTCCTCTAACTCCGCTTGCATCTTTTGGTGAAGCATTCCAAGTGCTAGGAACAACACATTGATAATTCTCAATCACTCCATTTTTAATTCTAACCCAGTGGGATAAAACTCCTCTTGGAACATTTCCAATATATCTACCCTTGTATTCTTTGTTTTTGTCAATCTTATATGGAACACATGTACTTTGATCAACCTTTAAGTTCGCCACTAAGTTATTAAAAGTAGTCATTGCATTTTCTGCTACAACCTTGGTTTCAATCATCCTACAAGCAGCTCTACCTAAAGTTGAAAGTACCGCAGAGATTGGAAGTCCAGTATCTTGTAGGAACTGATCTACAACCTTTACCACTCTTGGATTTCCTTTTGCATAGTTAACCACCACATTTGCCAAAGGTCCAACTTGAAGTGGTTTTCCATCATATCTTGGAGCTTTAATCCAAGTATATTTTCCACTTGAGTCTAAAACTTTAGTCTTTACCATTTCACCTTTACTATTTAGCGTATCCATCTCTTTAAATCCAGTATATTTTGGATTATTTTTACCATCATATGGGTGGAGTGGTTCATTATCGCTAAACCATGCGTGGGTTGCTTCTTCGGTAATCTTACTCTCATCTAACTCATAAACCTTGCTTAAATCTCCATTTAAAATGATTCCACTATCAAAAATAGTATCATTTGCATTCATATAAAACTCTTTATATGTAAAGAGATTTGGAGTTCCCACATTATTTAAAACGCTTCCCTCATTTGCATAAGCTCTTCCAGCCATAACTAAATCAGGATAGTAAGCTCTATTTATAAAATCAGCTACCTCTTGAAACTTTGTTAAAAACTCTCCAAGTCTGGATGGACTTAAAAGATCCATAACACAAGTTACGCCACCAACAGTTAGTGATTGGGGGTGAGGTTGTTTTGCACCAAAGATAGCCATCATTTGTGCAGCTGTTCTTTGAATTCTTAAACACTCAAGGTAGTGAGAAAGAGCAATCAAATTCTCCTCAGGTGTTAAATGATAAGTACTATGTCCCCAATACGCATTGGCAAAAGGCCCAAGGTGTCCTTTTTTAACAAAAGCAGCAACTCTTTCTTGAACAACTTTTAAGTGATCTTCTCCTGTTGCTAAGGGTTTATCTGTATAGTTAAAAGCTAGCTCTGAAGCTTTTTTAGGATCAGCATCTAAGGCTGAGACAACATCAACCCA
Organism: Campylobacteraceae bacterium; assembly: GCA_012521935.1. GTDB lineage: Bacteria > Campylobacterota > Campylobacteria > Campylobacterales > Campylobacteraceae > JAAYLJ01. The sequence goes on from JAAYLJ010000179.1 coordinate 18,251, forward strand.
ATCTAAACCATGAAGTTGATAAAAGTGAACACTATGATCATGCATAAAAAGCGCTGAAAGCATAAGAGATCTTGTAAGTACTGCATTTAATGGAGGAGTGATCCCTAAAGCATTCTCAACCGCTTCTACTCCAGCTTTATAGTGAGAATATGTACAAACCCCACAAATTCTTTGAGTAAAAAGCCCTGCATCTCGTGGATCTCTACCTTTTAAAATAGTCTCCATGCCCCTCCAAAGAGTTGAAGAAGCATAAGCTTCAGTTACAACATTATTATCATCAACTTCAACATCGACTCTTAAATGCCCCTCTATTCGGGTAATTGGATCTACAACAATTCTTCTACTCATGACTTATTCCTCATCTTTTTTTGTGCCCTTAACCACAGCTATTGCTGCGTGGGCGGCTATTGCAATACCCGCTGCACTTAAAAGAGCTACTCCTGCTTTATCCGCAGTCTTATCTGCACCTCGCCCATACAAGGTTTGGTACAGTTTATTAGCAAGTGGCTCTTCTAGTGGACCCATGGCATCCCAAAAGTCTGGCTCACTACACCCAATACAACCATGTCCTGCTTGAACTGGCCAAGAGGTGTGCTGATTAAATCTTTCTTGTGAACAGTTATTGAAAGTATAAGGCCCCTTACAGCCAACCTTATATAAACAGTAGCCTTTTTTAGCTCCCTCATCCCCAAACTGCTCTACAAACTCTCCTGCATCAAAGCGTCCTCTTCTCTCGCAAAGATCATGAATCCTATTTCCATATGCCCATTTTGGCCTATTGTAAACATCTAGTGCTGGCAAAGCGCCAAATAAAATATAGTGAAGGACTTGTCCTACAATGTTTTTTTCACTTGGTGGACAACCTGGTACATTTATAACTGTTTTATTTGTAATCTTACTAAGTGGTTTTGCATTTGTTGGATTTGGATAAGCTGCTTGAACTCCTCCAAAGCTTGAACATGCGCCAATGGCAAATATTGCCGCTGCTGCATCAGCAGCTTCTTTTGCTATCGCAGCTCCAGTTTTACCATGAGTTCCTATGGTAAGATAGTGCTCCCCTTCTCCTGCTGGAATGGCACCCTCAACCATCAAAATAAGTCGTCCTTTATATTTTGATAAAGCATTTGAAAGATTCTCCTCAGCTTGCCAACCTGATGCTGCCATTATCGTTTCGTGATACTCTAAAGATATATAATCAAAAATTAAACTATCAACCGTGGGTGCATCAGATCTTAAAAGGCTTTCGCTACACCCAGTACACTCAGCCATATGTAGCCAAACTACTGGCAATCTATCTGTTAATTCAGCGGCTTGTGCCATTAATGGAGTGAAAGTTGAAGGTAAAGATAGCATTGCTGTCATACCTGCCGCCCATTTCATAAAATCACGACGAGAGACACCGTTTTCTTCCATCATTTGACTTATTGTCATATTTTCTCTAAGGCGAGGAAGTTTTGAAAGCTCTCCAAGCCTTGCAGAAACCTTCTTAAGCACTTGTGCATGTTCCATATACTGCTCCTATTTGAAAGTTTCATCTTTCATCAAACAAAGCAAATTTATTTAATGAATGACTATTCATTCACATTTAATCAAATATACTCAAAAAGAGTCAACTATAAGTTACCATTAAAAAATAATTTAACTTAAAAGTGTAAAATTGAAACAAATATATAGGACAAATTGGGTGTTCTTAAGATATTTTACAGCTTATTGAAAGAAAAAAGTAAGCTTTTATTTACCAAAAGAGTTTAAATGAGAAGAGCTATAATATGCCTTTTTTTTGGATCTAGTTTATTGTTTGGTATAGAAAACTATCCCTACTTAACAAAACCAATCCCAAAGTCTGAAAATAAAGAGCCCAACATCTCTCCAAAAGTAAAAGAGTTAGATTTTCTTGAGAAAATGAAGCTTTATGATCGCTGTGTAAGAGAGGGGAAAAGTACTAATGAGTGCAAAAAATATATACACAAATCATATGAAATAGAGTTAGAGTACAAGCCTTAAATTAATTTATCTCTAACCCCTCTTTTTTTAACATCTCCTTTATAACCTTCTCATTAAAAGCCTTATCATAAGTGTGTAACTCTTGCCATGTAGAGCCTGAGAGTTTAATCTTATGAGTTAATTGATATTTCTCTTTTATCTCATTTAAGATTTTTAAAATCTTTGTTTGAAAACAGTAGAGTTGAAATGAGCTTAAAGATTGAGCAAAATTCTCCAAACCCATATAAAAAGCCATCTTATACTCTTTTCCATCTACTTTAACCTCTTCCCAAATCTTTTTGCTAAAAGGGTGATGAAACTCTACACCAAAATCTTTTATGATTGAAAATTTTCTAAGTTTTAAACTAAACCTAGAATAACTAAGAGGCTCTTTAATCTCTTTGATAAAGAAAAACATTAAACAAAGATAACACTCTTTAAAAGAGATCCCTTTTTTATTCAACTCTTGTGTAGTCTCTTCTTCTAATAAAATTTGATCTCTTAAATATTGTAAATGCGTAGTACGCCAATCTTTAGAGCCTAATTTTATCTTTTTTTGCCACTCAATTAGTGTAGGTCTTGGGATGTCAAATCTATCAACAAGGGGTTTATATGCTATTCTCATCTTTACTCCATTATGTAAATCACTCATTTTATATCCATAGCGTATGGATTACATACACTATGGATTAGGATGGTAAAGATGAATAAGCAATAATTGTGCCAAATTTATTTTGACTATTCGCCATTCTCTTTTTTTTGCTGTATTTTTTTAAGCTTAATTAAATGTTTAGCAAAAGCTTGCATATCTTCAGTGGTGTCGGCTTCGTCCATTATTTCAACACCCAAAACAGTCTCTATGCAATCTTCCAAAGTTACAATTCCCTCAGTTTGCTCATAACTATCTGTTACAACAAACATATGCTCCCTTCTTTTTATAAACATATCAAGAGCGTAAGAAACTGGTATATTTTCATTTATAGAAAAGATTGGTTGCATTATCTCTTTCACGCTAATATTGCTATCTTTAATAGCTTCTTGGAAGATTTTTTTAGCCATAACCATTCCAATTATATTGTCAATCGTTCCATCATATACTGGAATTCTTGAAAATTTATGCACCTCTTCTTTTTCTAATATCTCTTCAATTGTCTCTTTTTTATCTACTGCAAATACAACGCTTCTTGGAGTTAAAATATCTTTAACCTTACTTTTGTTTAAAAGAAGAGTATTTTCAATGATGTCAGACTCTTTTTCATCCAAAATTCCAGCATCTTCACCTAAAAGTGCGCTTTGTAAAAACTCCTCTCTAGTCATATGATAACCTTGATGTTTTCCAGAGATTTTTTTAGTCACAAAGATAGCTACAATCGCTAAAGGTTTTGTTATAAGAATTAAAAATCTAATCCCAAATGCAGCGATGGAAGATAACTCTTTCCAATAAAGCGCTCCAATTGTTTTTGGAATTATTTCTGATATAAAAAGAATTAATAAAGTTAAAACCGCAGATACATAAAACATCCACTCTATGCCAAAAACTCTTACTGCTTGAGCGCCAACTGCCGCAGCACCAGCTGTATTTGAAATGGTATTTACTATAAGTATTGCAGATAATGAAAGGTCAATATTCTCTTTTAGATTAGTCAATATTGAAGCGACTTTTGGTTTGTTTTTCTTTAAAACTTCAATATAAGAGTAATTTAATGAAAGCAATATTGCCTCAAACAGTGAGCAAAAAAACGAAAGTGTTACTGCTAGTGCAGCATAAACAAACATTAAAGTCATCTTTTAATCCTTAATGTTTGCAAAATATTTTTACCGCGGTAGCTTTTTTGGCACTAGAAAACGCCTCTTTAAAGCACCGCCTATTCGATGAAGGCTCAGACATGGTACTGTTTTAAAAACTCCTCATTTACAGAAATTAACCCTCTTTTTCTAAGATTTGCAATCACTTCTTGATCACAATCTGTATCATCAGGCCACTCTCTAAAGTGTTTATCGATTGGGCCTTTATTTGTCCCATCAACTCCAATGATGCCATTTTCTAAAAAGATATCTCTTTTAGCATCAACATTATTACTAACTCGCCAAACTAACATGTATGGGTTAAAAACATCATTTTTTGACGCATCTACCCAAACAATGACTCCTAAGTATTTACTCAAATCTTTTGGTAAAGTTTCATAAAAATCTCTACCATTTTTAGATTTTTCAACCCCTAAAACAGCTATGGGGTTGAAGCTATCTTCAAAGTAGATAGCTAAAGATTTTAACTCAGGAATCTTAGATTTAATTCTATCATAAAGTTCACTCTCTTCAATCTTTTCTTTTTGGTTTTTTAAATCCAACTCTTCATTTGTACAGTCAATCCCAAGTTTTCCACCATAGCATGGCTTAATGGAAGTGTGATCTAGTGCGTCACAAACCCCCTCACTAATTAGTAAACTATCTACACTAAGTCTATTTAAAATATATTTTGCAACCTTTTTACTATCTTCTAGTTTTGGGGCATCTTCTCCTAAAAATATTGCATTTTTTACAAAGCTCATCTGCCCTACTCCCCAAAAAGCGTGCATAAACTGCTTAGCATGTCCTATATATCTACTCTTCATTTTTGCTAAAATGAGGTTGTGAAATACACCATTTTCAGGCATTAAGTAGTCAATCAAATCTGGGGTAGTAGTTTTTAAAAGTGGTAAAAACACCCTACCAGTTGCGTATCCCATATATTTATCTTCAAGCGGTGGCTTTCCAACTACTGTTGCATGAAAAATTGGCTTTTGCCTTCTAGTGATTTTAGTTACTTCCATGAATGGGTATGGCTCCTCAAGGTTGTAGTACCCTGTATGATCCCCAAAAGGTCCCTCAAGCTCAAACTTTTCTGGATCTACAAAACCTTCAATCACATAGTCAACATCTTCAGGAATATATATATCATTTGTTAAAGATTTTACAAGTTTTGGACTTTTATCTCTAATAAGTCCATAAAGTAGAAGTTCAAAAATCCCATTTGGTAGTGGAGCTTGCCCACACCAAATATAGAGTGGATCTCCACCTATTGCAACTGTAACAGGCATTTTTTTACCCGCTTTTTTATATTCATGAAAAAAATGAGCCCCATCTTTATGGATTTGCCAATGCATTCCAAGGCGCTTATCATCATATATTTGTAATCTATACATTCCAACATTTTGTACACTTCCATCTAAACTAATAGTATAAGTGTGAGCCATAGTTAAAAATGCTCCTCCATCTTTTGGCCATGTAATTAAAGCTGGCAAATCATTTAAATCTGGATTTTCTACTACAACTTCCTGACAAATACCTTTAGTTTTTAATCTTTGAGGGATGACTGATTTTAAACCATAAAGTCCACTTAAAGCAGAGATTTTCTCTTTAAATGAGCGCGGTGGTTTCATCTTTAAAAGAGATTCAATTTTTTTTGCCACCTCATCTGGATCTTTTCCAAAAATCAGCTCAAGCGCTTTGAATGAGCCAAAAGTATTTGTCAAAATGGGCTCACTAAACTCTTTGTTTAATCTTTTGCAAATTGGTTTAGTAAAAAGAAGTGCCTTTGAGTCTGGTTTTTTAACCTCAATATATGAAATGTGAGGGATTTCTAAATCTATATCTAAAGGCTCATCTATCACTTTTAAAAGATTATGCTCTTTAAAGAGCTCTATGGTTTTACTTAAATCCATCAATCATCCTTAAAAATAATATCCATAACCATAGTTTCTGATGCCTTAAGTAGCTCTCTTGCCCCTTCATCTATCATCATTTTTGCTAAATCTTTTCCAACTTTTTCATACTCATCTACATCTATTTTGATTCTCTTTTCAATAATTTTGCTAGCATCTGGCATTCCAACGATAGCTTCAACAAAAACTTCTTTGCCTTTAAGCTCCGCATTTATGCCTATTGGAACTTGACAACCACCTTCTAAAACTCTTACAAAATCTCTTTCTATTGTAGTTTCTACCACAGCTTTTTTATCATTTAAAAATGAGACTAACCCTTTGATTTCTGGCTTATCAACTATCTCAATTCCTAGAGCTGCTTGCCCCATGGCTGGAATCATTATGTTTTTATCTATCATTGAGAAAAATTTAACCTCATTTTCAATCCCAAGTCTTAAAACTCCAGCAGCAGCTAAAATGATGGCATCATACTCTCCATCTTTTAGTTTTTTTATCCTTGTATTTATATTTCCTCTTAAATTTTTAATATTTAAATCTGGCCTATATTTTAAAAGTTGCATTCTTCTTCTAAGGCTTGTTGTTCCAACTACTGCACCCTTTGGAAGCTCATCAATTGAAGCAAATTTTTCTGAAAGCAGGGCATCATTTGGATTGGCTCTTTTAGTAATTGCAGCTAGAGTTAATCCTTCTGGAAACTCAACAGGAACATCTTTTAGGCTATGGACCGCTATGTGAGCATTTCCTTTTAACATCTGCTCTTGAAGCTCTTTTGTAAAAAGCCCTTTGCCACCAATTTTAGCCAAAGGAGTATCTAAAATCTTATCCCCCTTTGTAACCATTTTCTTTAAACTCACTTTAAGTCCACTATATCTCTTCTCTAAAAGTGTTTTAATATGCTCTGATTGCCAAAGTGCTAACTGGCTACCTCTTGTTGCAATAATGAGTTCTTTCACATCTATTCCTTTTTCTCATATGTTTCAATAATTTCAACATCAATTACGCTATCATCATAATCTTTTTTTGGCTTCATAAA
>JAAYLJ010000180.1 GCA_012521935.1 Campylobacteraceae bacterium
ATTTTAATGAAGCAATTAACAAGAGTTTTGAATTGTCAAATACTACTTTAAGTAGTGAATTTATTTCTATAAATTTTGCTATAAATAGAGTTGTAAGTGAAGATATTTTATGTGTAAAAAATCTTCCAGCTTTTGATAACTCTGCTATGGATGGATTTGCTTTTAAAGCAAGTGATGCAGGACAAACTTTAAAAATAAAAAGAGCTATTTTTGCTGGTGATAAAGATAAAAGTAGTGATGAGTTACTTGAAAAAAATGAGTGTTACAAAATAATGACAGGTGCGAAGGTGCCAAAAGATGCTGATACTATTATTGCTATTGAAAACTGTGTAAATGTTACAGAAGATAGTGTAACTATACCTGTTGATATTAAAAAAGGTTCAAACTTAAGATTAGAAGCTGAAGAGTTAAAAAAAGGGGATATTTTAATTAAAAAAGGGGAGAAAATAAACTCTTCACATATTGCTTTACTTGCAAGCCAAGGAGTAGTTATGGTTGAAGTTTATAAGCAAATTTCAATTGCTGTTTTATCAACTGGAAATGAACTTAAAGAGCCATGGCAAAGAGCTTCAAATGAAGAGATATATAACTGCAACTCATTTGCAATTATTGCTCAACTAAACGAAAAAGGTTTTAATGCAACTTATTGTGGAGTTATTCCAGATAATTTAGAAAAATCAATAAATTACATAAATAGTTTAAAAAAATATGATGTAATTATTACAAGTGGAGGTATCTCTATGGGAGATGCTGATTTTATGGCAGAAGCTTTTTTAAAAAATGGATTAGAAGTAGCTTTTCATGGTGTAAATGTAAAACCAGGTCGTCCTATAATGATGGGGAAAATGGATTCTTCTTTGGTAATTTGTCTTCCTGGAAATCCACTAACAGCAATGGTAAATATAAATCTATTTGTAATTCCAATGTTAAAAAAACTTCAAGGTGAAAATGCTTTTTATCACGGTTATATAAAAGCTATAAACCAAAGTAGTTTTAAAACAAAAAAAGGGAGGGTAAATCTAGTTTTAGGAAGAGTTCAAAATGGTAATTTTTATGTTACAGATGAGAATAAGTATGGTGCTGGAATGATTACAGCTTTATATAAGAGTAATTCAATTTTGGTAACAAATGCTTCTACTTCAAATATAGAATCAACTCAAGAGATAAAAATTCTTGATTTAAATGGTATTTATTTTGAAGAGAGAACAGATATTTTAAATTAAAAATTAGGAGAAAAATATGAAAAAATTGTTAACAGGTTTAGGTTTTAGTGTCGTAATAACAAGTGGATTATTTGCAAATAGTTTAATGATGGCAACAACAACAAGTACTGAAGATACAGGATTATTGGATAGTTTAGCCCCAAAATTTAAGCAAGATACAGGAATAGAGTTAAAATGGGTATCAACAGGAACAGGTAAAGCGTTAAAAATGGGTGAAAATTGTGACGTTGATGTTCTTTTGGTTCATGCTCCAGAAGCTGAGAAAAAGTTTGTAGAAGCTGGTTTTGGTAAAGATAGAAAAGAGGTTATGTATAATGACTTTGTTATTGTTGGTTCAAAAAAAGATCCAGCTAAAGTTGAAGGAAAAACCACTCAAGAAGCATTTAAAACAATTAAAGAGAAACAAGCAAACTTTATTAGTAGAGGTGATAAATCAGGAACTCATCAAAAAGAGCTAGCGATGTGGAGAAATGTTAGTGATGTAACACCTGAAAAAGATAAGTGGTATATTCAATCTGGTCAAGGAATGATTATTACACTAAATATGGCTGCTGAAAAAGAAGGGTATACATTAACAGATAGAGGAACTTGGATTAAGTATGAGTCACAAAAAGGTGATTCAAATACAATGAAAATTATTGTTGAAAATGATAATTCACTATTTAATCAATATAGTGTTATTCCTGTAAATAAAGATAAATGTCCAAAAGCTCAAGATGAATTAGCAAAAAAATTCTCTGATTGGCTAGTTAGTGCTGATACACAAAAGTTTATAGGAGATTTTAAACTTTTAAATAAACCACTATTTATACCAAATGCAAAATAATACAAATAGGAAATAGTAAGTAAATATGAGTTTATTAGTAGATGGTTTTAAAGAGGCTATTGAGCTTTTAATTAGTGGAAATGATAGTGTATATTCTGCAATAATTGTTACTATTACAGTTTCTTCTTGGTCAATATTAATTAGTCTAATACTAGGACTTCCTTTGGGATTTTTACTAGGTTATTATCAATTTAAAGGAAAAACGGTAATAAAAACTATTGTAGATACATTTTTGGCATTTCCTACAGTTGTAATAGGACTTCTTGTATATACAACTCTAGCACAAGCTGGAGCTTTTGGAGAGTATAATCTACTATTTACTCAAAAAGCAATAATTATAGGGCAGATTTTTTTAGGTTTACCTATAATTATTGCATTAACAGCTGCTCAAGTTGAATCAACAGATAAAAGATTATATCTATCTTTAAAAGGTTTGGGTGCAAAACCATATCAAATTTTATTAACAACTTTAGTTGAAGCTAGATTTGGTCTAATGACAGCAGCAATGACAGCTTATGGAAGAATTATCACTGAAATTGGAATTTCTATGATGGTTGGTGGAAATATAAAATATCATACAAGAACAATTACAACTGCAATTTCACTAGAAACTGGAAAAGGTGAATTTGAAACAGGTATCGCTTTAGGTTTAGTACTTTTTATAGTTGCACTTATGGTTAATATAGCATTATCAATGCTAAAAAGGAGATGGACTCAATGAGTATTTTATATGAATTAAAAAATATTGAGTATTTTTTCGATGAAAAAAGAGTTTTAAGTATTGATAATCTTATATTAGAAGAGAATAAAATTATTGGTTTTTTTGGACCAAATGGTAGTGGAAAATCTACACTTTTTTCTATTTTATCTTTTATTTCTAAACCACAAAATGGTGAAATCATAATAGATGAAAATATTAAAAAAAGTGTTGTTATGCTTCCTCAAAATCCATATTTATTAAAACGAACAGTATTTGAAAATATTGCTTATGGTTTAAAAATAAGAGGAGAGAGTGTAGATTTAAAAAGTAAAGTTGAAGAGGCTCTCTCTTTAGTTGGTCTTGATAAAAATTTTTCAAATAGAAAATGGAATCAACTCTCAGGTGGTGAAGCTCAAAGAGTTGCTTTGGCTTCAAGATTAATTTTAAAACCAAAAGTATTAATACTAGATGAACCAACAGTTGGAGTTGATACAAATTCAGCACAATTAATCAAAGATGCTATTTTATTAGCAAAGCAAAAATATAACACTACAATATTTATATCAAGTCACGATTATACATGGTTAAAACATATAAGCGATAAAAAGATAGCACTTTTTCAAGGAAGTTTAGTTGAACATGGAAATATAAATCTACTATTTCCCCCATGGAGTAAAAATGAACAAGGTGATTTGGTTAAAAATTTTATTGATGGTCAAAAAATAGTAATTCCAAACTCTAAGAGTAAAAAAAGAGATTCAGTTGTAATAATCAATCAAAGGAGTATAAAAATATCTAAATTTGATGAAAATAATAAAAAAGAAAAATTGATAGCAACTGTAACATCTATACAAAAAGATGAAAACAGAGATAATTTACAAATAGAATTTTCCATTTGTGGTATTAATTTTTCTTGTTTAATATCTAAAAATCAGATTCAAAAAGATATTTTATTTCCAGGAGATAAAGTAGAAGTATTTTTTGATTTAGATAGTGTTTGTTGGATGTAAGAGATAAAATAGTAAACTTATGATTATTTAAAAAATTAGGAGCAAATATGTTTGTACAATTAAACGAAAGAGTTCTTTTAAATCTATCTAAAATAACTAGAACGAAAATAGATCATGTTGAAGATGGAATAAGAGTTAGATTTTACGAAGGTCAATATCAAGTTGCAAAATCAAAAAGATTTGAAACAGTTGAAGATGCTAATAAATGGCTTTTTGAATTATTAAAACCTTTTAATTAAAAAAGCTAGAAGTTAAAACTTCTAGCTTTGAAGTATTATTTAAATACGTCGTCAGTTTGACTTCTGTACCAAGCATAAGCATATTGTGCTTCAAGTAGTCTAATGTGTCCATCTGGATCTCTTTCAGGACTAACTCCTCCAGCACCATTAACACTCTCAATATGATCATCATGAGCATTATAAACAGCTGCAATAGAAATACCATATTTTGGACTTAATAAACTATAACAAGTATTTGCAAGTTTTGGAGGATTTATAACTGGTTTATTAGCTAATACTCTTGCAATTTGCATTGCTACAACTTTTCCTTGTGTACTTGCACTAAATGCTGATTTTGGCATTGGTGCTGCATTTGAAGCATCTCCAATAACATGTACATTTTTTACAAGTTTAGATTCAAATGTTTTTGGATGTACAGGACACCAGTCACCTTGAACTAATCCTGAATCAAATGCTAATTGACTAGCTTTTTGATTTGGAATATAGTTTAAAACATCTGCAATAATCTCATCACCATCATCAGTAACAACTAGTTTTTTCTTTGGATCAACACTTACAACTTTTCCACCAAATTGAGCTGGTTTCCACTCAATCATATCTCCATAAAGTTCTTTCCAACCTTGAGTAAATAGACCTTGTTTAGAGAATTTATCTTTTTGATCAAGAATTACTATTTTAGAGTTTGGTTTATTTTCTTTTAAATAGTATGCAACTAAAGAAACTCTTTCATATGGTCCAGGAGGGCATCTAAAAGGGTCTGCAGGTGCTACCATTACAAAAGTTCCACCATCTTTCATATTTTCAAGTTGTTTTTGTAATATAACAGTTTGTTCTCCCGCTTTTACAGCATGAGGTGCATATTTTTGATTATCTTCTGTATAACCTTTTTCAAATTTAAAATCTATTCCAGGGCTTACTATTGCTCTTGTATAGCTAATAGATTCACCATTTTCTAAAATTACACTATTTGTTGCACCATCAACTTTTTTTACTTTTGCGTAGATTACTTTTACATTGTGTTTGTTTTTTAGTGCATTTAAATCTTGCTTAATGAAATCCATTTTCTCCATACCAGCAATAACTGCGTTACTAAATGGACAAGTATAATACTCTTTGTTCTCTTCTATTAAAACAATCTCAACATTTTTATCAAATCTTCTTAAGTATTTAGCAGCAGCTGCTCCACCAAAACCACCACCAACTATTACAACTCTTTGTTTGTCTTGTGGTAAAGTTGCCAACTCTGGACTAACTAAACTATTACAAGCAGCAAAAGATAGTGCAGTAGCACCTAAAAGTATTTTTCCGAAATCTCTTCTATTTAACATTTTAAACTCCTTTGCCTATTTAATTTGTGAGAAATAGTATGCAAGTTGCTCAAGCTCTTCATTACTAAAACCTTTAGTATGCTTCTGCATCATATAAGTTGTACCATCTACATTTTTACCATTTTTAAAGTTAAGTAGTGTTTTATAAAGATAATCTTTAGTTCCACTAATACTAGGAATTGTAGTAACAGATTTACCATTGTTTCCATGACAATTTACACATGACAATGATAACATTTCAGCTCTAACTGGGTCATATTTTGCTGCAAAAGATAAAGTTGCAGTACAAACCAACAAAAACATTAGTTTTTTCATTTTCTCTCCTTATTTAATTTTATTGTAAAGACTAATGATAATTTAATAATCTTAATTTTAATTGAAACTATTAAATTAAATCCCACTTATTTAATTATGATTAAATTGCACTGTGTAGAAACTTCTCAAAGCTTTATTTAAATTACAACTTTGTTTCTACCAGTCTGCTTTGCTTTGTAAAGGTTATC